>JBIJCV010000009.1:0-13579 GCA_044344525.1 Gammaproteobacteria bacterium
AAAAAATCGCGCCTGAAGGCGCTCCTACAGAAAGACGGTTCTGACGCAAAAAGTCAGAAAGTGACGCTCAGCGTCCCATCAGCTGTTGCCGTGCGCCGGGCTTATGTTGCACCGCGATCCGAGCGGTGGCGTTTGTTTTGGAAATTCCTTTCCTGATCATGGCCTTGGGCGGGCACACCCAGCGGCTGGCACAGATCCTGCAATGTACTGGCCTGCAGGCTCCGGCCGCAGCTTCCAGTTCACCATCAAGGAGAGTTTATCCATGAAGAAAATCCAACAGGGCTTCACGCTCATCGAATTGATGATCGTGGTTGCCATCATCGGCATCCTGGCCGCCATCGCGATCCCGGCGTATCAGGACTACACGATCCGTGCGCAGGTCTCTGAAGGTCTGACCCTGGCTGCTGCTGCCAAGGCCTCGATTGCCGAGACATTCTCCAACTCTGGTGAAGCACCGGCCGATCGTACAGAAGCCGGCATGACGGCTACCGCTACCGATACCAGCGGCAAGTACGTCGAATCCGTAGAGGTCGAGGATGGCACGATCACGATCACCTACGGCAATGAAGTGAACACGGTCATCGATGGCCTGATCCTGACCCTGACCCCCTACGAGTCAGCGGATCTCAGCGTTGTCTGGCGCTGCGGCAATGCCCCTGCACCGGCTAATACCGATTTGCTGGGCACAGCTGGTGGTGGCAACACTGCGGCCTATGCGGCCCCGGATCTGGAAGACAAGTACATGCCTTCCTCCTGCCGCCCGTAATACCTGAAGTGCTGACAAACGCCCCGCCTTCCGGCGGGGCGTTTTTTTTGGCGTTTTCGGCTCAGGCAAAGAGACCCGCTGGCCAAATCCCGACTATTTCGTCACATTGCGCTACTGATTCAGTTGCACCTGCCGCCGATCCTTAGTAACACTACGCACTTACCGTAATACCTGCCTCTGTATCCCAAGGAAGCTGATGGCCGTATCCGCCACCAATGCGCCGCTCAGCGGCCTCTCCCGCCGGCTGGTCCAGGACGGACTGATCGCGGAAGACGCGGTGATTCATGCCATCAAGGGCGCGGAAGCCCAGCATATTGGCCTGGTGGCCTACCTCGTTGACCGGCGACTGATCGACGCCGCCAAGATCGCCGTCGCCGCCTCCTCCGAGTTCGGCGTACCGCTGCTCGACCTCGATGCGGTCGACCTGGACCTGGAAGCGGTCAAATCGGTAGACCAGCGTCTGCTGGCCAAGCACCGGGTGCTGCCCCTGCTGCTGCGTGGCAAACGGCTCTTCCTCGGCGTTTCCGACCCCACCAGCCTGGCGGCCATCGACGAGATCAAGTTCCAGTCAGGCGTCCGCGTAGATCCGATCATCGTCGAGCAGGACAAGCTCGACGCGATGGTCGGCAAAGCCCTCGAGGCCGTCGACACCTCCATGTCGAGCTTTGACGAGGATGACTTCGACCTCGAGAGCCTGCAGGTCAGCAGCGACGACGACGGGATCGGCGACGACGTCGCGCGCGACGACATTGAAGCTGCCCCGGTCGTGCGCTTCGTCAACAAGATCATGCTCGACGCGATCAAGCGTGGCGCCTCGGACATTCATTTTGAGCCTTATGAGAAGAACTACCGCGTGCGTACCCGGCTGGACGGCGTGCTGAAGCAGGTGGCCGCGCCGCCGCTCGCGCTGTCCAACAAGGTCACCGCGCGCCTCAAGGTCATGTCGCGGCTGGATATCGCCGAACGCCGCGTACCGCAGGACGGGCGCATCAAGCTGCGGCTGTCGAAGAACCGCGCCATCGATTTTCGCGTCAACACCTGTCCCACGCTGTTCGGCGAGAAGGTCGTGCTGCGTATCCTCGACCCGACCGCCGCGAAACTCGGCATCGAGGTGCTGGGTTACGAAGATTTCCAGCGCAAGCTGTATCTGGACGCGCTGGCCAAGCCCTACGGCATGATCCTGGTGACCGGCCCGACCGGCAGCGGCAAAACCGTGTCGCTGTACACCGGCATCAACATCCTGAACACCGAAGACCGCAATATCTCGACCTGCGAAGACCCGGTCGAGATCAACGTGCCGGGCATCAACCAGGTCAACGTCAACCCCAAGGTGGGACTGACCTTCGCCGCGGCGCTCAAGGCCTTTCTGCGTCAGGATCCGGACGTGATCATGGTCGGCGAAATCCGCGACCTGGAAACCGCCGAGACCGCCATCAAGGCCGCGCAGACCGGGCATCTGGTGCTCTCCACCCTGCATACCAACGATGCCCCGCGCACGCTGACGCGCATGGTGGACATGGGCGTCAAACCCTATGCCATCGCCACCTCGGTGCATCTGATCATCGCCCAGCGTCTGGCCCGCCGCCTGTGCGAGCAGTGCAAGGAGCAGCGCGATATTCCCGATGACGCGCTGCTGCGGGAAGGCTTTACCCAAGAGGATATCCGCGGCGGACTGCGCGTCTTCGGTCCGATCGGCTGCAAGCAGTGCAACGATGGCTACAAGGGCCGGGTGGGTATCTACCAGGTCATGCCGGTGACTGAAACCATCGGCCGGATCATCCTCGAAGGCGGTAACGCCGTGCAGATTGCCGAACAGGCCGAGCGCGACGGGGTCTGGTCACTGCGCAGATCGGCACTGCAAAAAGTCAAGGACGGGCTTACAGGTCTTGAGGAAATCAATAGGGTTACAATCGAGTCTTGATGTAGGAGCGCCTTCCGTGGGAGCGCCTTCAGGCGCGATCACGGTTTGAAGATTCGCATGGGTTGAAGATTCGGGATCGCGGCTAAAGCCGCTCCTACCAACGATTGGAGTTGAGGTCATGGCTGCAGGCATCGCCATCAATCAGGTCGGGTTTACCTGGGAAGGAACTGACAACCGGGGCAACAAGATCCGCGGCAAGACCATGGCCGCCAGCGAGGCTGCGGTCCGCGCCGTACTGCGCAAACAGGGCGTCGTGCCGGTGCGCATCCGCAAGGAATCCACCCTGTTCAAGGGCGGCGGCAAGGTTACCCCCGGCGATATCGCCATCTTCAGCCGCCAGATCGCCACCATGCTTGCAGCCGGTATCCCGCTGGTACAGGCCTTCGATATCGTCGGCGCCGGACACGACAATCCGGCGATGCAGAAACTGATCCTGAGTATCCGCGCTGACCTCGAGTCCGGCACCGCGCTTGCCGAAGCACTCGGTCGCCATCCGCTGTATTTCGACGATCTGTTCGTCAATCTGGTGACGGCCGGTGAACAGGCCGGTGCACTCGATACCCTGCTCGACAAGATCGCGACCTACAAGGAAAAAACCGAGGCCATCAAGAAGAAGATCAAGAAGGCCCTGTTCTATCCGGCGGCCGTACTGGTGGTTGCCTTCATCGTGACGCTGATCCTTCTGATCTTCGTGATCCCCGAATTTGAATCCCTGTTCAAGGGCTTTGGCGCTGACCTGCCGGCCTTTACCCGCATGGTGATCAACCTGTCGATGTTCGTGCAGACCAAGGGCTGGGCGGTAGGCCTGATGATCGGCGGCGGTATCGCGTTCTACAGCTACACCAAGAAGCGTTCGAAGAAGCTGCGTGAACTCGAAGACCGTATGTTCCTGAAACTGCCGATCGTCGGCTCGATTCTCGTCAAGGCTTCCATCGCACGCTTTGCCCGCACGCTGTCCACCATGTTCAGCGCCGGCGTGCCGCTGGTCGAGGCCCTGCAATCGGTGGCTGGTGCCACCGGCAACATCGTTTACGAGAAAGCCGTGCTGGCCATGCGCGACGAAGTCTCAACCGGCCAGCGCCTGCAGCGGGCGATGGAAAACACCGGCCTGTTTCCCAATATGGTGATCCAGATGATCGCCGTCGGCGAGGAGTCAGGCTCACTCGACGAGATGTCCTCCAAGGTTGCCGATTTCTACGAAGCCGATGTCGATAATGCGGTCGACAGCATGAGCAGCCTGCTTGAACCGATGATCATGGCAATTCTCGGCGTGCTCGTCGGTGGCCTCGTCATCGCAATGTACCTGCCGATCTTCAAGATGGGCGCGGTCATCTGATCGAGTCCGACGCGCTGGCGTCCACCGTGCCGCTGCTGGCGGTCTTTGCGGGCCTGATCGGCCTGCTGGTGGGTAGCTTCCTGAACGTGGTGATCCATCGCCTGCCGCTCATGATGGAACGCGAGTGGCGCGAGCAGTGCCGGTCCCTGCTTGCGGGCAACGATGCGGCGGCAGCATCGACCAGCCAGACGGAGGCAACGCCCTATAACCTGATCGTCCCGCGCTCCGGCTGCCCGGCCTGCAAGGCACCCATCAAGGCGCGGCACAATATTCCGCTACTCGGCTGGCTGTGGCTGCGCGGCCGTTGCGCCGCTTGCGGCGCGCCGATTTCGGTGCGCTATCCGGTGGTCGAGGCGTTCACCGGTCTGGTTTCTGCCTGGCTGGTCTGGCACTTCGGCTATACGGTCGATGCAGCGGCGGCAGTGGTCATCACCTGGGCATTGATCGCGCTGACGGTGATCGACCTCGACCATCAGCTGCTTCCGGACTCCATCACGGTCCCGCTGCTCTGGGCAGGACTGCTGTTTCATCTGCTCGCTGCGCCACATGCGCAACCCGGACCCTTCGCCGCAAGTCTCGCGGACGGGGTGATCGGTGCAATCACCGGCTACCTGAGCCTCTGGCTGGTGTATCACGGCTTCCGGCTGGTCACCGGCAAGGAGGGCATGGGCTATGGCGACTTCAAGCTGTTCGCCGCACTGCTCGCCTGGCTGGGCTACCAGATGTTTCTGCCGATACTGCTGCTCTCCGCCCTGACCGGCGCAGTGGTCGGCATTGCGCTGATCGCGCTGGGACGGCACGGTCGCCAGCAGCCGATTCCCTTCGGGCCGTATCTGGCGGCCGCCGGCTTTGTCGCGATGGTCTGGGGCGAACCGCTATTGACCGCAGTCCCGTTCCTGCGGGTTTTCAGCTAGCAACTTGATGACTGCGCAGGCCCCGGAAACTGCCCGCCCGCACGCTGCAGACTGGGGCATCTATCGTGTGGGACTGACCGGCGGCATCGCCAGCGGCAAGAGTGCCGTGGCGCAGATGTTTGCCGAACTTGGCATACCGGTCATCGACACAGACCTGATCGCACGCGAGATCGTCAGCCCCGGATCTCCCGCCCTGCGGGAGATCGCTGCCGCATTCGGCGCACAGCTGCTGCGCGCCGATGGCAGTCTGGACCGGCCGCGGCTGCGCGCAATCGTCTTCGCCGAGCCGGAGCGCCGGACACAGCTGGAGGCCATCACCCATCCGCGCATCGGCATGGCGATGGAAGCGCAGTGCCGGCAGGCCGGCGGCCCCTATCAGGTGGTGGTGGTTCCGCTGCTCTTTGAGTCGGGCCTCGACCGGCGCATGAACCGGGTACTGGTGGTCGATTGCCCGGAAGAACTGCAGCTCAGCCGCCTGATGACGCGTGACGGCGAAAGCGCAGCGCACGCGAAACAACTGCTGGCCGCGCAACTCAGTCGCGCTGACCGGCTCGCCCGGGCTGACGATGTCGTGGACAATTCGGGTAGCCTGGTTGATGCGCGCAGGCGCGTCACCGAACTGGATACGGTCTACCGCAAGCTGGCCAGCAGACCCGCACACTGAGGCTGCTGCCGCACCCGAAACAGTATCCTGCTGGGAGCATTTGCCCTCGCCCCGCCGGGTGGCGCAGAATGCCGGGAAAACAACGGCTACGGACTGAAACCAGCCATTCATGGTTAGCATTCCAGGCGCAGACCTTCAGCAACCTTCCACATCCGGTTTCACAGGGCTTTACGAGCAGCCCCTGAGCGAACGGATGCGTACCCTGCTGCGCCTTGAATTCCTCTACCAGCAGCTCTGTTTCAATATCGAACAGCCCTCCGAATGGGGCAGCCGCGCGGCAATCACCAGCCTGCTCGATATCGTCACGATCCTTGGCCGCGGCGATGTGCGTGGCGATGTACTCAAGGAACTTGAGCGTCAGATCGGTGTTTACGACCGCTACCAGAACATGGCCGGTATCGATGAGGCCCGCCTGAAGCGCGTACTGCGCAACCTGCAGGATCTGCGCCAGAAACTGTTTGCGGTGGGCTCACAGTTTCTGCAGCCGATCCGTGACAGCGAATTTCTGGCGGCCGTGAAACACCGCAGTGCAATTCCCGGCGGTACCTGCGAGTTCGACCTGCCTGACTACGCCCACTGGCTGAGCCACCCCTACGAAGTCCGGGTGGCCGATATCGAACGCTGGATCGTCAACCTGCGGCCGCTCTGCGACAGCATTGCAGAACTGCTCTGGTTGTTGCGTGAGAGCGGGCAAAGCTCCGATCAGGTCGCCGTAAACGGCGTCTATCAGCACGGCATGGTTGGCGAAGGTACGGCAGGCCTGTTACGCATTGCCCTGCAGCCTGGTGTCGCCCTCTACCCGGAAATCAGCGGCAGCCATCACCGCTTTACCGTTCGCTTCATGCAATGGCCGGATGCCAGCAAGCGCCCGGTGCAGATCAACAAGGACGTGCATTTCCGCCTGATGATCTGCTGAGCGGCCTCTTTGCAGGAGCGGCTTCTTGTGGGAGCGGCTTCAGCCGCGATTCATCGCGGGAAATATATCGCGCCTGAAGGCGCTCCTACCACGCATCCCTGCAGGAGCGGCTTCAGCCGCGATTCATCGTTTCCCGGATTGCGCTGCCAGCGCAGCCGCAATCGGCTGATCGGCGTCCAGAAGGCCGGCGGCACCCAGTTCGTCGACCGCTACCCAGCGCAAGGGCTGGCCCTCCAGACCCTGTGCGTCGCCCGAGTAATGACTGACTTCAAACACATGCAACTCGACCACGCGTTCCGGGTAGCTGTGGCGGAAGGTCATCAGTGACGACGCCGCTAAAACCTGTATGCCGATCTCTTCAGCAAGCTCGCGGCACAGCGCCTGCAGCGGCGATTCGCCGGACTGGATCTTGCCGCCAGGGAACTCCCAGAATCCGCCCGCATGTTTGCCATCCGGACGCCGGGCGATGAGTACCCGGCCGGAGGCATCGCGCAGGACTCCGGCGGATACCAGAATCAGTTCTGCCGGCTTCAGCCCAGGCAACCGGGCTGCTTCCGGCGGGCTGCCGATCTCAGTCGAGACGGCCATGGCACTGCTTGTATTTCTTGCCCGAGCCGCACGGGCAGGGCTCGTTGCGGCCAACCTTGCGGTCCGGGCGCACGAAAGGCTCGACTGGCGGTGCGGGCTGCCCACGCGGTACCTGCCTGAGCGTCATGGACTGACCACCCGCGGCGGTCTGCGTTGGTTCCGCTTCCGGTCCCGCAGCCGCCGGCGCCATCGCTGATGGCGCTTCATCGTGCCGGTACTGAAGCTGCTCGATCATGCGCCGCTGCTCTTCTTCATCGCGGATATCTTCCGGACTGCGAATGCGCGCCTTGGCCAGGATCGTCACCACGTCGTTCTTCACCTGGTCGAGCATGCTGCTGAACATCTCGAATGCTTCGCGCTTGTACTCCTGCTTCGGATTCTTCTGCGCATAACCGCGCAGATGAATGCCCTGGCGCAGATAGTCCATCGCCGCCAGATGCTCCTTCCAGTGGTGATCCACCTGCTGCAGCATCAGCTGCTTCTCTGTCTGGCGGAGCTCGGCAGTATCCATGGTGGCAAACTTCTGCAGGTATTGTTCTTCGACTGCAGCAAGAATCCTCGCGCGCAGCGCCGCTTCATCCAGCTTCCGGTCTGCGTCCAGCATGGCCTTGATGTCCAGCTGTGCGCCAAACTCGCGCGCCAGCTCTGCCGACAGGCCGGACGCGTCCCACTGCTCCTCCATGCTTTCCGGTGCAATGAACTCACTGATCGTGGCATTGACGACCTCAGCGCGGATATCGGCCAGCGATTCGGAGATGTCGTCGGTCTTCATGAGCTGGTTGCGCTGCTGGTAGATGACCCGACGCTGATCGTTGGCGACGTCGTCATATTCGAGCAGAGACTTGCGGGCGTCGAAGTTGTGGCCTTCAACCTTGCGCTGGGCGCGCTCGATCTGGCGGGTCAGCAGATTGCTCTCGATGGCCTCGCCTTCGCGCATGCCGACGCCGCGAAGCATGCCCTTGGTACGCTCCGGATCGCCGAAGATCCGCATCAGGTTGTCTTCGATAGACAGGTAGAAGCGACTGGAACCCGGATCGCCCTGACGTCCGGCACGGCCGCGCAGCTGATTGTCGATGCGGCGTGACTCGTGACGCTCGGTACCGATGATGCGCAGGCCACCGGCGGCCAGCACCTTCTGGTGACGCTCTTTCCACTCTGCCCGGTGCTTCTGGCGATCCTCATCCACGGCCTCGGCCGGCATCTGTACCAGTTCAGCCTCGAGATTTCCGCCCAGCACGATGTCGGTACCGCGGCCGGCCATGTTCGTCGCAATGGTGACCGCGCCCGGGCGCCCCGCCTCGGCCACCACATGCGCTTCACGCTCATGCTGCTTGGCATTCAGCACCTGGTGCGCAACGCCGTCTGTCGTGAGCAGCCCGGACAGGTATTCAGAGGTTTCAATCGAGGCGGTACCCACCAGCACCGGTTGCTGGCGGCTCTGGCAATCCTTGATGTCTTCGATGATGGCCTGAAACTTGTCCTTCTGGGTCAGATAGACGAGATCCGCCTGGTCATCACGCACCATCGGCCGGTGGGTCGGAATCACCACCACCTCGAGGCCGTAGATCTGCTGGAATTCATAGGCCTCGGTATCGGCCGTACCCGTCATGCCGGCGAGCTTTTCGTACAGACGGAAATAGTTCTGGAAAGTGATCGATGCGACGGTCTGGTTTTCCTCCCGGACGCGCACCCCCTCCTTGGCCTCAATCGCCTGATGCAGCCCGTCAGACCAGCGACGACCCGGCATGGTCCGGCCGGTGAACTCGTCGACAATGACGATTTCACCGTTGCGCACGATGTACTCGACATCGCGCCGGTCAATGGCATGCGCCCGCAGCGCTGCGGTCAGGTGATGCATGAGACGGATGTTGGCCGCGTCATACAGACTCTCGCCTTCGCCCAGCAGCCCCTCCTGGGCCATCAGCGCTTCGACTTTCTGATGGCCTTCCTCGCTGAGGGTGACCTGCCGGCTCTTTTCGTCCACTGCGAAGTCGCCCGGACCGCCATCGTCCTCTTCGTCGGGCAGCCGCTCCTGGCGTACCAGGCCGGGCACCAGCTTGTTGATGCGGATATAGAGCTCTGAGCTGTCGTCCGCCGGACCGGAAATGATCAGCGGCGTGCGCGCCTCGTCGATAAGGATCGAATCCACCTCATCGACGACGGCAAAAACCGGCGAGCGCTGCACCTGGTCTTCCGGCCTGAAGGCCAGATTGTCACGCAGGTAATCGAAGCCGAATTCATTATTGGTGCCGTAGGTGATGTCCACGGCATAGGCAGCCCGCTTGTCCGCGCTACTCTGGCCATTGCGTATCACCGCAACTTCCATGCCCAGAAAGCGGTATACCGGCCCCATCCAGTCCGAGTCGCGCTGGGCGAGATATTCATTGACCGTGACGATGTGCGTGCCGCGGCCTGGCAGGGCATTCAGGTAGGCCGGCAGGGTCGCAACCAGCGTCTTGCCCTCACCGGTACGCATCTCGGCGATCTTGCCTTCGTGCAGGGCCAGCCCGCCGATCAGCTGCTCGTCGAAATGGCGCAGACCGATGGTCCGTCGCGCCGCCTCGCGCACCACCGCAAATACCTCGGGAATGAGCGCATCCAGCGCGGTACCGGCGGCCAGCCGCTGCCGAAACTCCGCCGTCCTCGCCCGCAGCGCCGCATCGTCCAGCGCCTTGGTGGCGGGCTCGAGTGCATTGGTTGCAGCAACGATGCCTGAATAGCGACGCAGCAGCCGCTGATTGCGGCTACCAAACAGCCTGGTGATCCAGTTCAGCAAAACATGTTCCTCCCCAGCCAGCGCGGGATGTCAGGCCCGGGCCCGGGATCATTGCGTGAAAGTTGAGCACCGCTCAGCACGGTGGTGGCGCATTCTAACAGGCGATTTCTGCTGACGCGGAACCGCGTCAGGGGGAGAGATCAGGCGGTTCTGGGCACGAAACGGGCCGGATTCATGTGGCGGCCCTGATACAGCACCTCGAAGTGCAGATGGGTACCGGTTGCCCGGCCCGTCGCCCCCATCAGGGCAATGGTCTGGCCCGGTTTCACATAGTCACCCAGGCTGACGAAATTCGAGGCGTTATGGCCGTAGCGGGTAACCCAGCCGTTGCCGTGATCGATTTCGATGAGATTGCCATAGCCGCGCAGCGGTCCGGACCAGGTCACCACACCGGGCGCGACCGCCAGAATCACGCTGTTGGCGGATCCGGCAAAGTCCAGGCCGCGGTGCATGGCCGGGTGGCCAGTAAACGGATCGCTGCGCTGGCCGTAGTGGCTGGACACCCACCCGCCGACTACCGGCCGGGCGAGTCGCTCTGCAAACTGCTCGGGAACCAGAATAGCCCTGCTGGCCACCGCGGCTGACACGGCCCGCGGAACGACTGCAGGCCGGATTGGCTCGGACTCTTCAGGACCACCGACGGGCAGGGACGGCGGTGCCGTGATTGTGGCCACCACCGGAGCCTGCATGCTGGCGTACAGGCAACCCAGGCCGAAGCCCGTGCCGCCCAGCGACAGTGCAGCCACAGCGCCCAGCAACACAGGCAGAAGCTGTGCACTGCGCGACAATGCTGTCCGCGGAACGTTAGCCAACGGCAAACCCCTGAATGAAACCGGCCAGACACTGACAGCGCTGGCGAATAGACTATGCCCGAGGGATCCGGGCGGGACAAGGAACGGCGCACAGCCTGACGCAACGATATGAGCGACGCATCACGAAAACAGCCCCGTTCGCTGGGCGCCTTGTTCGCCGAGGTCAAGGCACTGGGTGCGCTGGCCGAGGCGGCAGAACAACATGTGGATCTGGCCACGCAGGTCAGGACTGCCCTCGGCGAGCCACTGGGGCAGTACGTCTCAGCCTGCAACCTGCGGCCGGATGGCACCCTGATCGTGACGGCAATGAATCCGGAATGGGCCGCACGGCTGCGCTTTGAGGCTCAAGCCATCCTCAGCACGTGTCGCAGGCAATTTCCGGCCGCCAGCCGGATCAGGGTACGGGTTGGAACGAATCAGACGGCGCCGACCGGCACCGGGTAGAAAATCGGCGCGGCACGCTGCTCGTCGAAGCTGACCATCTCCCAGGCCGAAGCATCGGCATGCAGTGCCCGCAGCAGCTTGTTGTTGAGTGCGTGGCCGGACTTCACAGCGGTGAGTTCGCCGATCAGACAGTGCCCGAGCAGGTAGATGTCGCCCACGGCATCGAGAATCTTGTGTTTGACAAACTCGTCCTCAAAACGCAGGCCATCCTCGTTGAGGACACGGAAATCGTCGAGCACGATCGCATTGTCCATGCTGCCGCCGAGCGTCAGTTGACGGGTACGCAGCATCTCGATATCACGCGCGAAACCGAAGGTCCGGGCACGGGAAATCTCTTTCAGGAACGCGGTCGTGGAGAAATCCACCATCGCTGTCTGGCTGTGGCGACGGAAGATCGGGTGGTCGAAATCGATGCGGAAGTTGATCTTCAGGCCGGGGAAGGGCTTGAACTCAGCGGACTTGTCGCCCTCTTCGACACGTACGGTCTTGCGTATGCGTATGAATTTCTTGGCGGCATTCTGCTCGGCGATGCCCGCCGACTGCAGCAGAAACACGAACGGCGCCGCGCTGCCATCCATGATCGGCACCTCGGGGGCACTGAGATCCACATAGGCATTGTCTACACCCAGGCCCGAGAAGGCGGCCATGAGGTGTTCGATGGTGGCCACCTTGACCTCACCCTGAACCAGGGTGGTGCCCAGCATGGTCTCACCGACGCTGAATGCATCGGCGTTTATATGGACTGTCGGATCGAGATCAACGCGACGGAATACGATGCCCGTATTCTCGGCGGCCGGACGCAGGGTCATGAACACCTTGCGGCCCGTATGCAGGCCCACACCGGTGGCCCGAATCGCCGTTTTCAGCGTTCGTTGTTTCAAAATCGGCTCCCAGCGGAGACAAAAACCCGCACGCACGGTACCACAGCCGACCAAAACCGTGCAATGGCGCCGGGCCGGGTCCCATCCCGGCAGCCGGCGCTACTGCCATCTGCCAGCCGTGCTTCAGTCTGCCTGACGGCGCAGAAATGCCGGCACGTCGAGCAGATCAAAGGACGTCTCGCCGCCATCGGTCAGTTGATCGCCAACTGCCCGCTTGCGCATCCAGGCCGGCTGATCGTAAGCGCTGCCGTAGACATCGGCCGAAACCGGCTCGGCTTCCCGGTGATTGCGGCCATTGCTCACCTCGTGCCGCACTGGCGCCGGCTGGGGCACCACATGGATCACCGGCGGCTGCTGTCGCCGCGCTGCGGGCTGGCCCAGACCGGTCGCCACCACCGTCACCCGGATCGTATCGCCCATTTCCGGATCGATAACCGTACCGATCACCACCGTGGCGTCTTCAGAGGCACAGTGCTTGACCGCCTCGCCGACCTGATTGAACTCCCCGATGGACAGGTTCTCGCCGCCGGTCACGTTGACGAGAATGCCGCGCGCACCGGAGAGGTTGATATCTTCGAGCAACGGACTCGATATCGCCGCTTCTGCCGCTTCGCGAGCGCGATCCGGACCACGCGCCGAACCGGAACCCATCATCGCCATGCCCATCTCGGACATCACCGTGCGCACATCGGCAAAGTCCACATTGATCAGGCCTGGCCGTGTGATCAGCTCGGCAATACCCTGCACCGCACCCTGCAGCACTTCGTTGGCGGCCTTGAAAGCATCCAGCAGCGTGGTCTCCATGCCCAGCACGGACAACAGCTTCTCGTTGGGAATCGTGATCAGCGAATCGACATACTTGGCTAGTTCTGCAATGCCCTGATCAGCGATCATCAGGCGCTTCTTGCCTTCCATCGCAAAGGGCTTGGTCACCACGGCAACCGTCAGGATGCCGAGTTCCCGCGCCACCTGGGCAACGATCGGTGCGGCACCCGTGCCGGTACCACCGCCCAGCCCCGCGGTGATGAACAGCATGTCCGCGCCTTCGATGACCTCGATGATGCGATCCCGGTCTTCCATGGCAGCCTGCCGGCCGACATCCGGATTCGCGCCGGCGCCCAGGCCCTTGGTGATATTGCAGCCGATCTGCAGGGCGGTACGGACGTTCGAGGTCCGCAATGCCTGTGCATCGGTATTGCAACAGATGAAATCCACCCCGTCGATCCCGGTGCTCACCATGTGCCGGACAGCGTTGCCGCCGCCTCCGCCCACGCCAAGGACCTTGATGACCGCGTTCTGGCTGCACGCATCCATCAGTTCAAACATTTTTCCGTCTCCCGTAGTGAATGACTGGCGACAACAACAATCCGTAAATCAGAAATTTCCCTGGAACCAGCTTTTCATCCGGCCCCAGACCTCACGCAACCCCGCCCCAACCGGCACGTCCGCAGCGAGCCGCATTTCCCGGCTCTTTGCGTAGACCAGCAATCCGATTCCCGTCGAGTGAATCGGATTGCGGATGACGTCCCCGAGGCCACGCACGTACTGCGGCACGCCGAGG
>JBIJCV010000217.1:0-3941 GCA_044344525.1 Gammaproteobacteria bacterium
GCGCATCAGAAAGAACCGGCAAGGTGCGTCAGCGGAACAGCAAGAGCCAGAAGGCATGGTTATAGAAGGCTGTAAATGCCAGGGCAGCGAGGAGTATCAGCGTCTCAACAGCAACCACCGGTCGCCAGGCCATTAGCCGCCGCAAAGCCTGCCAGCCCTGCTGTGCGGAGAAACCACCCGCCACCCCTGGTGCGGCAGTGTTGCGGGTGGAGGCAGGAATAAACCGGGCATGTATTGGGTCCATGCCGGGTTGGACGGTTGCCAGCGGAAAATCAATCGGGCCGGCAACCCCGCTGAATCCACAGCGCAACCGGCCGCGAAACAAGCCCTATCGAGGATCGGCATGAGGGCACAGGCCTTGTGCAGCATCCTCCAGGCCCGAGGGAAAGCCATGCGCACCATGAATAAAGCTGCCGTCGCCACCGCAGGCACCACCGCTTCGCCGGGTGGCTCGTCTGCGACTGCCCGCCGGGTTCCGACCGCGGGCGGAATAGACCCGCTCAAGTTGTACAAGTCGGCCGAGGGCTACCGCACCATCATGGAGTGGTACGACTCGGTACTCGATGAAATCACGGTCCCCTACGAGTCGCTGTTCGTCAACACGCGCTTCGGTCGCACGCACCTGATTGCCGCAGGGCCCGCCGATGCCGAGCCGCTGTTCCTGCTGCCGGGGGTCGCTGGTTGTGCGGCGTTGTGGCGGCGGCAACTACCCACCCTCGGTCAGCATTTTCGCGTTTACGCCGTGGACATCCCCGGGCAGCCCGGCCGCAGCGACCCGAATCCGCCCTCTTTCCTCAACGACGACTACGTAGCCTGGCTGAAGGACGTGCTCGATGACCTGGGCATCGGGAAAGCGCACTTCGGTGGTGTCAGCGTCGGTGCCTGGATCGCCATGCGCATGGGCATCGAGGCCCCGGAGCGCACGCTGAAGGTCGTGATGCTCGGCCCCACGGGAATATCCCGGTCAAGGCTACCTGTCGGCACCTGGCTCAAGCGCGCCGCCCTGTCGCGCAAGAACCCCGATGCCATGCAGGCCGAAGTCACCGCCAGAAAAGTGTCGGCGGCCGTGACCCGGCCACCGGGCGCCGCCTTCGGCACCTTCGACCGTCAACTGGCCCGGGCCATGTCCCTGTGCACCAAGCACGATCGGGTCGACCGGTCGCTGGGTATCTACGACGAAGGCAGCCAGCGGCTGCGCTTGCTGGATGGCCTGCGGGTGCTGGGCAAGTTCTTCCTCGCCGAGCCCAGGGCCAAGCTGCGTCGCTTCCGCGTGCCGGGTCTCGTCGTGTTCGGGCAATACGAGGTTCTGTACGATCCGCCCGCGGTTTGCCGCAAGGCTGAGGCGCTGATGGGCAACGTCCGTACCGAAGTCGTGGCTGATGCCGGCCACGCCGCCATCTACGATCGCCCCGAGATCGTCGATCCCCTGGTCATCAAGTTTCTGAAGAGCTGAACCTGCCCATGCATGCAACGGTTTTACGGGTACAGCGCCGCCTCACTCTGCTGCTCATCACGGTCCTGGTGCCAACCGTAGCGCTGGCCCACCAGGGCGCCAGCCTTGCCTACGGTTCGTTCCTCGGCGGACTGCTGCACCCGGTGCTGGGTCCCGACCACTTCCTGGCCATGGTCAGCGTTGGCATCCTCAGTGCGCAGATCGGCGGCCGGGCCATCTGGACAGTGCCCGCCACCTTCGTGAGCGTCATGGCGCTCGGCGGAGTGGCCGGCTGGGCGGGGCTGCCGCTGACCTCCATTGAGGCCGGCATCGCTTTCTCGGTGCTGGCGCTGGGCGCAGCCATTGCTGCCGAGCGACGGATCCCGGTGGTGCTGGCCATGCTGTTCGTCGGCGTCTTCGCGATTTTTCATGGCTATGCCCATGGCGCGGAGATGCCGGCAGTCGCCACCCCGGCCACCTATGCGCTGGGCTTCATCAGCGGCACCGCGGGGCTGCACCTGGCAGGGGTGGTCATCGGCGACATCGCCCAGCACTACCGCACCGGCAAGCTCATGTTGCGCGCCGCCGGCGGGATCATCGCCGGCCTGGGCGGCTACTTCCTGCTGGCCGCTACCGGGACTGTTTAGGGCATCAGCTCATGCGTGTGCGCAATGGCAAGCTGCTCACCTTCGAGATCGGCCAGGCTGTCTTCATCGCCGTTGCCGGTTCGCTGCTGCACTTCGCCTTCGAGCTGGCGGACTACTGGAAGCCGCTGGCCTGGTTCGCGGCGGTCAATGAAAGCGCATGGGAGCACACCAAGATGTACTTCTGGCCGGGCCTTGCCTACGCCCTGGCGCAGTACACCTACACGCGCGGTATCGCCAACAACTACTGGTTCGGCAAGGCCATGGCGCTGCTGGTCACGCCGATCAGCATCTTTGTGCTGTACTTCAGTTACCTCAGCTGGTCCATGGCCGATGGCGGCAAGCCGACGCTGGCCATCATGCTCACCATCATGTTGCTGGGCATCAGTGCCGGGCAGGCGGTGAGCTACTACATCCTCACATCACCACCCATGGCCGGCGGAACCCGGCGCTATGGGACCGCCACCTACGCCCTGCTGCTGGTGCTGTTCTCGACGCTCACGTATTTCCCGCCGAAGCTGCCGCTGTTCGAGAACTTCTACTGCTACCAGTACACGGGGGATTACGGGATCCTGCCCGACTACGCGCCGTACCGGGTCTTCACCCGGGACACGGGTGCCGGTGCCGGCGACGCAGGCGGCGGGGTCAATTACTGCGCCACGCTCACCCAGCAGGCGGTCGACACGCGCTGAGACACGCAGTCTGCTCAGGCACGAAATGCGGCAGCGTTGTCCTGGATGAACTGCCTGAGGGAGATGGGTTCGCGGCCGATCAGTTTCTTGAAGGTATCAGTGGTGTGGTCGAGGCCGATATCGGCGATCTCCTGGAACAGCGCGCAGACGGCGTTCAGATGCCAGGGTTTCAGCACGCCGGTCATGCGCTCCCTGAACTGCGCCATCGGCATCGGCACATAGTCGACCTTCCGGCCCAGCACTTCTGAAAAGCGCTCAGCAACCTGATTGAAGGTCAGCACTTCCGGACCGGTGATTTCATGACTCTTCCCGGCATGTCCATTGCCGGTCAGCACCTCGGCGCACACCGCGCCGATGTCGCGGGCATCGGCCATACCGGTGGTTCCATCGCCCATCGGCAGGGAAAACCGGCCTTGCTCCCGGATGGATTTGGCACTGGCGAGCAGGTTCTGCATGAAGAAGTTCGGCTTGACCATGGTCCATTGCAGACCCGAGGCGCGAATGTATTCCTCCACTGCCCAGTGCGCGCGCGGAATGGGCGTCTCGGCGGTTGCAGTGGCCTCCATCGAGGACATCTTCACCAGGTGTTCCACGCCGGCGGCCACACACAGATCGGTGAACTGTTTTTCGTTTGCTTCCTGCTGCTCGCCGTTGGGCAACAGCAGGAAGGCCTTGTCCACACCGTGCAGCGCCTTTCTGATGGTGTCGGCATCGCCGATATCGCCGACCACCAGCTCCACACCAGCGGCCTTCAGATCTGCAGCCTTGCCAGCGTCACGGACCAGCGCCCGCAACTTCGCACCTTTGGCGATCAGTTGCCGCGCGGTTTCTCCACCGATCTTGCCGGTTGCACCGGTCAGAAAAATCACATTGACTCTCCAAACAAAGGGTAGCGTCCCCTTCAACTCAGCTTCATGACGCCCAGGTAGCGGCTCTCCGCGCCAAGCTCGAACTCCATCGAACAGCGGCCCGCTGCACTGCTGATATCCAGCTGGTACTTCCCGCTGTCCGGCTCGAGCCTGTCGATCCTCCACTCGCCGAAAATATCGGTCGTCGCGCGGCCAAGCTCGCGGCCATTGTGTTTCAGCACGACCTCTGCACCCTCGGCACACTCGTCGACACCCTTGATGTCAACGGCAACCGATCCGCCGATCAGGCATTTGGTCATCAGGT
>JBIJCV010000218.1:0-3923 GCA_044344525.1 Gammaproteobacteria bacterium
TTCGTTGACGCCTCACCCCTACCCCACCACCACCGGGATCTTGCCGATCTTCGCCCGCCACTCGGCGGGGCCTGACTTGTGCACGGCGTTGCCGGCAGAGTCCACCGCGACGGTGACCGGCATGTCTTTCACCTCGAACTCGTAGATCGCTTCCATGCCGAGGTCGGCGAAGGCGAGTACGCGTGACTTGCGGATGGCTTTGGAGACCAGGTAAGCCGCACCGCCGACGGCGATGCAGTACACGGCTTTGTTCTTGCGGATCGTCTCGATGGTGTCGGCACCACGCCCGGCTTTGCCGACCATGCCGATGAGGCCAGTCTGCTCAAGCAGCGGTGCGGTGAAGCGGTCCATGCGCGAGGCGGTGGTGGGGCCGGCCGGGCCCACGACTTCATCGCCGACCGGATCGACGGGACCGACGTAGTAAATGAATCGGTTGGTGAAATCGACCGGCAGCGGCTCGCCTCGGGCGAGCATCTCGGTGAGGCGCTTGTGGGCGGCGTCGCGCCCAGTGAGCAGCTTCCCGGAAAGCAGCAGGCGCTCGCCGGCCTTCCAGCCAGCGATGTCTTCCCGGCACAGCGTGTCGAGATCGACGCGCCGACTGGAAGCGAAGTCGAGCGTGAGCGTCGGCCAGTCGGCGAGACTCGGCGGCTCGAGCGTCGCGGGACCGGAGCCGTCGAGCACGAAGTGTGCGTGGCGGGTCGCCGCACAGTTCGGCAGCAGTGCCACGGGCTTCGAGGCCGCATGCGTCGGGTAGTCCGTGACCTTGACGTCGAGCACGGTGGACAGCCCACCAAGACCCTGCGCGCCGATACCGAGCGCGTTGACCTTCTCGAACAGTTCCAGGCGCAATTCCTCGGCGCGGTTCGACGGTCCGCGCGCGCGCAGCTCGTGGATGTTGATCGGCTCCATCATGGCCCACTTGGCCATCAGCATGGCCTTCTCCGGTGTGCCGCCGATGCCCAGCGACAACAGCCCGGGCGGACACCAGTCGGCGCCCATGGTCGGCACCTGCGCGAGCACCCAGTCGACGATGCTGTCGTTCGGCAGCAGCATGGCGAACTTCGACTTGTTCTCCGAACCGCCGCCCTTGGCCGCGACGATCACTTCTACTTCGTCGCCCGGCACGAGTTCCACGTGCGTCACCGCCGGTGTGTTGTCACCGGTGCTTTTGCGTTTGCCGTCGGGGTCGGCGAGCACCGAGGCACGCAGCTTGTTGTGCGGATCGAGGTAGGCGCGACGCACACCCTCGTTGACCATCTCGGCAAGCGAGAGCTGCGCATCCCAGCGCACGTTCATGCCGACGCGGATGAAGGCCATGCAGATGCCGGTGTCCTGGCAGATCGGCCGGTGGCCTTCGGCCGCCATGCGCGAATTGATGAGGATCTGCGCCATGGCGTCTTTCGCCGCGGGCGACTCCTCGCGCTGCCAGGCCTCGTGCAGCGCCCGGATGTAGTCGATCGGGTGATAGCAGGAGATGAACTGGAAAGCGTCGGCGACGCTCTGGATGAAGTCGTCCTGGCGGATGGTGGACATGGGCCTGTCTCGGGACTTGAAAACGGCGTGAAGTATAGGCAATCTGGCCGCGCTGGGCGTGCTGCCCGACCTCAATCCCCCACCGCCGGCAGCACCCTTTCTCCGATCAAGCGGATCGAAGCCGCAGGGTCGGCATATAAACGCAGCGCAACGCTGCTGAATCCCGCATCGCGCAACTTGCGCAGCTTGTCGATCACCGGATCGAGATTGTCCGGCGAACCGGACACCGTGAGCTTGTCGACCATCTTGTCGAGCACCCGATCCGGCACACCTTCGACGAGGTGACTGCCGGCGGCGAAGGCTTTGGCGAAAGCTGCCTGACTGGCCATCACCAGCTCGACATCGGCCGGATCCAGAAACCCGGCAAGCAGCCAGGGGCGGAAGATGCCCCGCAACAGCAGCCAGCGGCGCGCTTCGCGCAGCACCTGCTCGCGATCCTGATAAACGTGCCAGGCGGTGAATACGTTGGTGGTGAATTCGGGGCGCTGGCGGCCGTGTGCTTTCAGCGCAGCATCCAGCGTGGCGATCGCCTGTGCTGCCGGACCCGGCGGCATGTCGCTCATCATGATGCCGTCGGCACAGCCGGCGGCCATGCGCAGCATCTGCTGCTGGCTCGCACCCACATAAATTGCCGGCGGCGCAGACTCCAGCCAGCGCAGCTGCAGATTGCTGACGCGAAACAGATCGCCGGCATAACTGATGCGCTCACCACTGGCCGCAGCGCGAATGATCTCGACGCACTCACGCACCGCGCGTACCCGGCGCGCAGGTTGAATATCCAGCGCCTGCAGCACCTCGCCGCCGCCGCCGATGACGATACGCGCGCGACCCGCCGCCATCTCGTTCAGCGTGAGCAGGGCCGAGGCGATCTTCACCGGATGGGTATCGAAGGGATTCACGGCGATGGGGCCGAGGCGGATACGCGAGGTACTTTGCGCGAGCAGCGCCATGTTCGCGAAGGGGTCGCGTGAATCGAGCAGGCTCGATACCCACACCCCGGCGATGCCGCAGCGTTCAGCCAGCTGGCCGAGCTCGGCCAGTTCCTGCGCTTTGGCACGCGCATCCAGAATCACATCGATCTGCACGGTGGGTTGCCCCCTGTTGTTACGCGTCCGGCGCGCTGCTCAGAGCAGTTCGTCCGCCACCAGCCGCAGCGCATCGACCGAGGCACGCGCCAGCAGCATCGAAGTGATCTCGCCACGCGCACCTGCTGCTTTCCACACCGCGAGCCGCTCACGGATGCGCGCCGCCGGCCCGATCAGTGCGATCGCATCGACCAGCCGGTCTGGCACAGCTGCCGCTGCTTCATCCTTGCGACCAGCCAGATACAGCGTCTGGATCTGCTCGGCCTCGTCGGCATAACCCATGCGCCGCACGTAGTCGGTGTAGAAATTCTTCTGCCGCGGACCCATGCCGCCGATATACAGGGCGAGATGCGCACGCACCGGCGCCCGGCAGGCATCAAGGTCATCACCAAGTGACACGGGCACGAAGGGCGCCACATCGAAATCAGCCAGCGTGCGTCCTTGCCCACCCTTGGCAAAACCCGCAGCCAGATGCGGCCCGATCAGATCGAAGCGCTCCGGATCCATCCAGATCGGAAACACACCGTCGGCAATCTCTGCTGCCGTACTCAGACCTGCCGGCGTGACGGCCGCCGTGTAGATGCGCAGCTGCTCATCGGCATGCAGGATGCTCTGCATCGGTCGCCCGAGACCGGTGCCGTCAGCACCTTTATAAGGTATCTGATAGTGAAAACCGTCGTGACGCAGCGGCGCACGGCGGCTGGCGATCTGGCGAACGATGTCGATGTACTCGCGGGTGCGGGTCATCGGCCGCCCGTAGGGCACACCGTACCAGCCCTCGACCACACGTGGACCGGAAGGCCCGAGGCCGAGCAGGAAGCGCCCGCCGGACAGTGCATTCAGGGTCATCGCGGTCATCGCCGCACAGGTGGGCGTGCGCGCCGGCATCTGCATGATTGCGGTGCCAACATGGATGCGCGTGGTGCGCGCCAGGATCCAGCTCGCAACGGAGACCGCATCGCTGCCGTAGGCCTCGGAAGTCCAGACCGAGTGGTAACCGAGACGCTCGGCTTCGAGAATCTCTTCCAGTCGCAGCTGCAATGCCGCCGGTGAGTAGCCCGCAACAACACCCAGACGCATCAGGATTCACCGGGAGTACCGCTCCCCGGTGCAGTATAAACACAGGGGGCGCTTCAGGCCTGCTGGCGACGAACGTGGGCACCCGTCTGATATTCTTCGAGCAGGCCGGCCAGTTCGTCTCGTTCGCGTTGCAGATCGACCATCTGGGTGGTGGTCAGCGTGGTGCCGGACTCTGCCACCTCAAGCTCGGTACGCGCATCGCGGAGCTCCAGACTGACACGCGAC
>JBIJCV010000219.1:0-3918 GCA_044344525.1 Gammaproteobacteria bacterium
CCGAGGGCAGCGAAACCGATGTACAGCCAACGCTGGGTTTCCAGCGGGTGCTGCAGCGCGCGGTATTCCATGTGCAGTCCAGTGGCAAGAAGGAAGTACGCGGCGAGAACATCCTGGTGGCCATCTTCGGCGAGAAACAGTCACACGCCGTGTATCTGCTCGGACTCCAGGAGGTCACCCGGCTCGATATCGTCAACTTCATCTCGCACGGACTGTCGAAGCTGCGTGAAGATCAGGGTGCGCCCAAGAGTCCGTCGGCTGACGGCGAAGAATCAGAAGGCGAGGGCACGGCGCTCGACAATTATGCGACCAACCTCAACCGCCGGGCCCGGGAAGGCAAGATCGATCCGCTGATCGGCCGCGAGCTCGAAATCGAACGGACCATTCAGGTGCTGTGCCGGCGCCGCAAGAACAATCCGCTCTACGTCGGCGAAGCCGGTGTGGGCAAGACGGCCATCGCCGAGGGGCTGGCAAAAATGATCGTCGACGGACAGGTGCCCGAGGTGTTGTCCGGTTGCACGATCTATGCGCTCGACATGGGTTCGCTGCTGGCCGGTACCAAGTACCGTGGCGATTTCGAGAAGCGCTTCAAGGCGGTCATCAAGGATCTCGCCAAGGACCCCGGCGCGATCCTGTTCATCGATGAAGTGCATACGGTGATCGGGGCCGGTGCGGCCTCGGGCGGCGTGCTGGACGCCTCCAACCTGATCAAGCCGGTGCTCTCAAGTGGCGAGCTGCGCTGTATCGGCTCCACCACCTACAGGGAGTATCGGGGTGTGTTCGAGAAGGATCACGCGCTGGCGCGCCGGTTCCAGAAGATCGACATCACCGAGCCGACCGTACCGCAGAGCATCGAAATCCTGATGGGGCTCAAGTCCCGCTTCGAGGAGCATCACAAGGTCACTTATACGGATGAGGCCATCGTCGCAGCCGTTGAGCTGTCGGCCCGCTTCATCAACGAGCGGCAGCTTCCCGACAAGGCGATCGACGTGATCGACGAGGCGGGGGCGAGCGTGCGGCTGGAGCCGGTGGCAACCCGCACCAGCGTGGTGGATGTGCCGCAGGTTGAAAATGTGATTGCCAAAATGGCGCGTATCCCGCCGAAGAATGTTTCGGCCTCCGATCGCGATCAGCTGCGCAATCTGGAACGCGACCTCAAGCTGGTGATCTTTGGTCAGGACAATGCGGTTACGGCGCTGGCCTCGGCCATCAAGCTGGCCCGGTCCGGGTTGCGTGAAGCCGAGAAACCGGTTGGTGCCTTTCTGTTTGCGGGGCCCACCGGTGTGGGCAAGACCGAAGTCACCCGGCAGCTGGCCCACTGTCTGGGCATCGAGCTGATCCGTTTCGACATGTCGGAATACATGGAGCGTCATACCGTTTCACGGCTGATCGGTGCACCGCCGGGATATGTTGGTTTCGACCAGGGCGGTCTGCTCACCGAGGCAGTCAACAAGCATCCACACGCTGTCCTGCTGCTCGATGAGATCGAAAAGGCGCATCCTGAAGTGTTCAACCTGCTCCTTCAGGTCATGGATCACGGCACGCTGACGGACAACAACGGGCGCAAGGCCGATTTCCGCAATGTGACCCTGGTGATGACCACGAACGCTGGTGCGCAGGAAATGAGCCGGCCATCGATGGGCTTTACAACCCAGGACAACAGTACCGATGGCATGTCCATCATCAATCGGATGTTCAGTCCGGAATTCCGCAACCGGCTCGATGCAATCATCCAGTTTGCGCCGCTGGGGCCGGATGCCGTTCTGCGTGTGGTCGACAAGCTCGTCATGGAGCTGGAGGCCCAGCTGGACAAGAATTCAGTGACCATCGAACTTGAGCCGGCGGCGCGCCAGTGGATTGCCGACAAGGGTTACGACCCGAAGATGGGTGCGCGGCCAATGGCGAGAGTGATTCAGGAGCAGATCAAGCGGCCGCTGGCGGAAGAACTGCTGTTCGGCGAACTGTCCAAAGGCGGGCATGTACGCGTGACGCTGGATACTGCGGGTGCCCTGACGCTGATCACCACGCCGGCAACGCGCAGTCTCGAGCATATGCCCGATCCGGTCTGATCCGTATCTGCAGGGAAGCCGGAGTCAGCGTGCGCGGAAGGTGATGCGTGCCTTCGACAGGTCGTAGGGGGTCAGTTCGACCGTTACCTTGTCGCCTGTGAGTATGCGGATGTAATTCTTGCGCATCTTTCCCGAGATGTGCGCGATCACCACGTGTCCATTCTCGAGTTTGACCCGAAATGTGGTGTTTGGCAGGGTCTCGGTGACGAGACCTTCCATGGTTATGGCGTCTTCTTTGGGCATGAGCGCTCCGGCAAACAGCCGCGAATTGTGGTCTAAGTGGCTTTGCCGTGCAAGCGGACGGGCGGATTAACGTGCAACCAGTTCTTTGCTGGGGTAGGGGCCGGAGCGCCAGTTGCAGCCCTGCTCAGTGGTTGCCGTCAGCCTGCTGACCGCGCTGATGAAGTCCCGGCGATTCATCAACCGGCTGCCAAGCGAGTTCAGGTGCGGGGTCTCGATCTGGCAGTCGAGCAGGCCGAAGTCACGTCGGGAAATCTCCTGCATGAGTGCGGCCAGCGCCACCTTGGAAGCATCGGATTCGGTACTGAACATCGATTCGCCAAAGAATACCTTGCCGATCGCGATGCCGTAGATACCGCCGACCAGTCGCTCTCCGAGCCAGGTTTCCATGGAATGGGCATGCCCGAGTTCATGCAGTTGCCGATAGGCACTGCGCATGTCGGCGGTGATCCAGGTGCCCTGCATGGCGCGCGTCTGCGCGCATGCATCGATGACGCCGGCAAAATCATGGTCGACAGACACCGTGTAACGCCCGCTGCGCAGGGTGCGACGCAGGCTGCGTGACAGATGCAGGTCGCCGGGCAACAGAACAGCGCGTGGATCCGGTGACCACCACATGATGGGTTGCCCGTCTTCGTACCAGGGAAAGATTCCCCGCCGGTAGGCAGCCAGCAAGCGCTGCGGCGAGAGGTCGCCGCCCAGCGCCAGCAGCCCGTTCGGACTGGTCAGTGCTTGCCCGGGATCCGGAAAATCCTCCGGTGGGTCCTCGTTCCGCAAGAGCGTCAGACGTGACATCTGCGTTCCGTCCTGGCCGTCAGACCGTGCCCTTGCGGAAGGGTACATGTGCACGGACGCTGTCCATGTACTCATCGATGTGTGCGCGCTCACGTTCCAGATAGTTGTCGACGGCTGCGGCAAACTGCGGGTGTGACAGCCAGTGGCCCGACCAGGTTTCCGTGGGTGAGAATCCGCGGGCAATCTTGTGTTCACCCTGGGTGCCGGGTTCGAAAGACCGCAGCTGATTGTCAATGCAGTACTCGATGCCCTGGTAGTAGCAGGTTTCGAAGTGCAGGCTGTGGAAGTCACCGGTGCTGCCCCAGTAACGGCCGTAGAGCGTATCTGCGCTGCGATAGCAGATGGCCGTTGCGACCGGTTCGCCCTGCAGTCGGGCAAGGATGACCAGCAGGTTATCCGGCAGCGTGGCAGCAATGCGCCGAAAAAAATCTTCGTTCAGGTAGGGGCTGCGACCGCGACGCAGGAAGGAACTGGCGTACAGCGGCATCAACTGCTTCCAGAGCTGAGTGTCGACCTGATGGCCGTTGAGATGCTCGAAGCTGATTCCGGCCTCTGCGACACGTCGCCGCTCGCGTTTGGCCTTCTTGCGCTTTTCAGCGGTGAACTCGCCCAGAAAGTCATCGAAACTCGCGTAGTCCCGGTTGTGCCAGTGGAACTGGCAGTCCTTGCGCAACATCATGCCCGCGGCGCTGAGCAGCGGCATTTCAGCTGGGTCCGGAAACAGCAAGTGCAGGGATGAGGCGCCTGATTGTTGTGTCATGGCGAGAGCCGCACCCAGCAGCAGCTTGCCGACTTCCGTCTGGTTCTCGCCAGG
>JBIJCV010000220.1:0-3914 GCA_044344525.1 Gammaproteobacteria bacterium
ATTTCACTCTGCCCCTGCTGATCGGCGGCGCCACCACGTCGCCGGCCCACACGTCGGTGCGCATAGATCCGGAGTATGAAGGCCCGGTGGTCTATGTGAAGGATGCTTCGCGGGCGGTCGGTGTGGCGCAGAAACTTGCCAGTGCGGCAGACCGGCCGGCCTATGTCGCGCAGCTCAAGGAAGATGCGCGCGTCCGCCGTGAGCGGCACGGTCGCCGCTCTGAAACCGCTGCGCACCGGCCGATTGCCGAGGCGCGTCGCAACCGGCTGGCGGTGAGCTGGGACCAGGTTCCGGTCGTGCCAGCATTCACCGGTGTGCGCGTGTTTGACGATATTGCACTGACGGATCTCGTTCCCTATATCGACTGGATGCCGCTGTTCAACGCCTATGAATTTCGCGGCACCTACCCGGCAATCCTCGACGATGAGGTTTTCGGTGAAGCGGCGCGCGATTTCCATCAGGACGCGCGCAAGATGCTGGAGCAGATGATCGCCGGCAAGTGGGTGCAGGCACGCGCGGTACTCGGCCTGTTTCCGGCCAACCGGATCGGTGATGACGAGATTGCCGTTTACGCCGATGAACAGCGCTCGGCACCGCTGGCCGTTCTGCATCATCTGCGTCAGCAGAAGCCGCACAATGAAGATCAGCCGAACGCCTGTCTGGCGGATTTTGTGGCCGCCCACGAGTCGGGTATCCGCGATTACATCGGTGCCTTTGCGGTGACGGCCGGAATCGGCATCGAGCCGCATGTGGCAGCCTTCGAGCGCGACAACGATGACTACTCATCGATCCTGCTGAAGGCTCTGGCTGACCGGCTCGCCGAGGCCTGTGCCGAGTATCTGCATGCACAGGTTCGCCGGGTGCACTGGGGCTATGCCCGGGATGAGGCACTGGATAACGACCAGCTGATTGCCGAAAAGTATGTGGGCATCCGGCCTGCACCGGGCTATCCGGCCTGTCCGGATCACACCGAGAAAGACACGCTGTGGCGGTTGCTCGACGTGGAGCGGAATATCGGCGTGCAGCTCACCGAATCATTCGTGATGTTGCCGGCCGCTTCGGTCAGCGGCTTTTATTTTGCGCATCCCGAGTCGCGTTACTTTGCGGTGGGCCGCATCGACCGGGATCAGGTCGAGGACTATGCGCGACGCAAGGGCATGGCGGTGGCTACAGCCGAACGCTGGTTGTCAGCCAATCTGGGTTACGACCCGCAGTAATCGCCCCGGGATCAGGCCGCGCTGCACACCGGGCAGCCGGGCTGGCGTTGAATGGCGACGCTGCGCGTTGCGCCGCTGAGACCGTCATATACCCAGAGGCGATTGCACAGGCCGGATTCAAGCCCGAGCAGCAGTTTCAGCGCCTCGGTGGCCAGCATGGCGCCGATGGTGCCGGCCACTGGCGCGAGGATTCCCTGCCCGGCGCAGCTCGCGAAGTTCTCATCCTCATCGGAGTACAGGCAGCGGTAACAGGGCCCGGAGCCGCAATGGGGGAACACCGCGATCTGGCCTTCGAAGCGGATCGCTGCGCCGCTGACCAGCGGTTTGCGGGTCGCCACGCAGGCCTGGTTGATGAGCAGGCGCGTGCGGAAGTTGTCGCTGCAGTCGAGCACCACATCACAGCCGCTTGCCGCAGCCTTCAGTTCATTGATATCCAGTTGCCGGTTGAGTGTGTCCAGCTGCAGCACCGGATTGGCTTCGCGCAGCCGGACTGCTGTGGCATCGGTCTTGAAGGTACCGACATCGCCGGTGCGAAACAGCAGCTGACGGGGCAGGTTGCTGGCATCGACGCGATCGAAATCGTTGATCAGCAAACGTCCGATGCCGGCATTGGCCAGGTACAGGCTGGCGACCGAACCGAGTCCACCAAGCCCGATGATCAGCGCGCTGGATTGCGCCAGCCGCTGCTGGCCCTGTGTGCCGAACCGGGGCAGGGCGATATGCCGGGCGTAACGCAGTGAATCCACGCTGTTCATGCTCTATGGCGCCAGCTGACCTTCAGTGACCCTGGGCTGTCCGGCAGGATCCGTCAATGTCCGTATGGACTCGAAGCCCGCCTGCTTCAGCAGGGCCTGTACCGCCGCAGCCTGCCGGAAGCCGTGTTCAAGCAGCAGCCAGCCACCACTGTCCAGATGTGCCGGTGCTGCAGAAATGATGCGCCGGATATCCACCAGCCCATCAACGCCGCCGCTCAACGCGCGGCGTGGCTCAAAGGCGAGATCGGGTGATGTGTGGTGCCATTCATCGTCAGCGATATACGGCGGGTTGGAGACGATGACGGCAAATTTTTCACCGTTCAGCGCTGCAAACCAGTCGCCAAAATGAAAGCTGACGCTGCCCAGGGCCAGTCGGGCGGCATTGCGTCTTGCGACCGCGAGCGCCGCATGGCTGAGATCGGTTGCGACCACCCGGCACTGCGGGCGCTCCCTGGCGATGGCCAGCGCGATGGCGCCGGTTCCGGTGCCCAGATCGGCAATGGCCTGTGTTGCCTGTGGCGGAATCCGGCGGAGCGCTTGTTCGACCAGCAGTTCCGTTTCCGGTCGTGGCACCAGCGTGTCTGCGCTGACCTCCAGGCTGAACGACCAGAAGTCGCGCCGGCCGATGATCTGCGCCAGCGGGCGGTGTCGTGCGCGCTGTTCGAGCAGGCTCGCATAGTGGGTGGCCACTGCGGTGCTGACGCTGTCTGACAGCGTCCGGTAGAGATATTCGCGGCGCTGTTCGAGTGCATGGGCCAGCAGCAATTCGGCATCGAGACGGGGGGAGTCGCTGCTGGCGCCCAACAACCGGGTGCCTGCGCTGAGCAACTGGTCGGTGGTTTTACCGGTCGCCGGTTCGGACTCGGGGCTGCGTTCTGCGGACATGCTGCCTATGTTAGCCTGCTGCCCGCGCAGGAGATCAGCCGATGTCAGTCAAACCGCCGTCAATACAGCCCGGGACAGGTCATGCGCCTGCCCACGAACTGGCCACCCGCTGCATTCATGCAGGGGCCACCACCGATGCCGTGACCGGTGCGGTGATGCCGCCGATCGTCACCAGCACGACCTTTGCCTGGGAGGCATTCGGTCAGCCGCGCGAGCACATCTATACGCGCTCCTCGAATCCCACCCGCGATGCGCTTGAACGCTGCGTGGCGGAACTCGAGGGCGGTGCGCGCGGGCTGGCCTTCGCTTCCGGTCAGGCAGCGAGCGCCGGTGTGCTCGACCTGCTCGATGCCGGCAGTCATGTGATCGCGCCGCTCAATTTCTATGGTGGCACGCGCCGGCTGTTCGATCAGGTGCGCCGGCGTACCGCTGATCTGGAGTTTTCCTTTGTCGACATGTGTGAGCCTGCCAATGTCGAAGCGGCGCTGCGACCGGAAACCCGCCTGGTCTGGATCGAGACGCCGACCAACCCGCTGCTGCATATCGTCGATATTGCCGCCGTCACGGCGCTGGCCCGCTCACGCAGCATCCTGAGCTGCGTGGACAACACCTTCGCGACGCCATGCCTGCAGCAACCGCTGCAGCTGGGCGCGGATCTCGTCATGCATTCGGCAACCAAGTATCTGGGCGGCCACTCCGATGTGCTGGGTGGAATCGTTGTGGCTGCCGATGCGGAGCTGGGTAAACAGCTGCATCAGTTGCGCAGTGCATCCGGTGGCGTGCTTGGCCCCTTCGATGCCTATCTGGTCCTGCGCGGCATCAAGACCCTCGCGCTGCGCATGGAACGTCACTGTGCAAATGCGCTGGCCATCGCCAGATATCTTGACGGACATGCGCGTGTCGAGCGCGTGTTCTATCCGGGCCTGCCTGGCCATCCGGGTCATGCGCTCGCGAAGCGGCAGATGAGCGCCTTTGGCGGTGTGGTCTGTTTCGAGATCAGCGGCGAATCGGGCGCCGTCGGTGAATTTCTCAACCGGCTGCAGTTGTTCGCCATTGC
>JBIJCV010000221.1:0-3909 GCA_044344525.1 Gammaproteobacteria bacterium
GGCGGCTTGCCAGCGTCGGTCCTTGCCGCTGCCCTGCCTCAGCAAGGTAGTGCGATATTCATAGCGGTCGGGCCTGAACAGGGCTTCGATCAGCGCTGCCGGGGTATCGTTTGTCGTGCTGAACAGGGTACGCATCGCGATCAGGGGCGCACCGATGGGCACCTGCAGTTGTGTGGCGCTGAAGTCATCGGCAACCTCTGCCGTAATCATGTGTTCGGCGCGCACCAGTGTGATGCCCGCCTTCTCCAGCGCCATCGGCAGCGAATCCGATTGCAGGCCATCGCGTCCGAGTGCGGCAGCCACTGGCTGCGGCAGATAAGCACTCATCACCGTATAAGGCTCGCGACCGACGCTGCGCCGGCGCACGATGCGGGTGACCTCGGCGTGACCCGGTCCGAAATGCGCGGCAACTTCAGCTGGCGTGGTGATGACTTCAATGGACAGCGTCGCTGCCTGGGTCTCACCCGCCTGACGTGCCGCCTGTTCGGTGAGGCCGCCGATGTTGTAACGCTGCTGTCGCTCGGCTGCCTGCTCGACCGCAAAGGTACCCACGCCACGGCGCCGGTTCACCAGTCCTTCCAGTTCCAGGGCCTCCAGCGTGCGCCGGACCGTGACGCGCGATACGCCGTATTGCGCCGCCAGCTGGTGCTCGCCTGGCAGCGCCGTCTGCGGATCGCACTCACCGTTGAGAATTTTCTGGCGCAGCACCAGATAGACCTGGTGGTAGAGCGGTGTGACCGTACGTTCCTCCGAGCCGAGCTTGCGCCGTGCGGTAGTCTGCTTCATGCGGCGATTACTCCTCAGGCGGATTATCGGTGGCTTCCCAGCGTTCGCGGTGAGCCTGTGCAGCTTCAGCGCGGACGCTGGCATGCCGGTTGGAGAGTAGCAGTGAATTGGGGTCGCAGACGCGTGCGCGGATGACGCCGAGGTCGACGGCGGCGTCGAACAGGCTCGGGTACCAGCTGCGCCAGTTGGGCAGCAGGCTTTCCACTTCTTCGCGCAGGCTGTTCATGTCCTGAACTTTACGCCAGCCGTCGTCCGTCGCCCATACAATGGCACCAGTATGGAAAAACTTCTGGCAGCCGCCTCGGCCGGCGAGGCCGTCGCGCAGTACGAACTGGCGCTCAAGCATGACAATGCGGAGGGTGAGGGCCGCGATGCCGTGGCAGCCGCCCGCTGGTACCGGCTGGCTGCCGATCAGGGGCACGCGGATGCACAGCTGCATCTTGGCCTGATGCATGACACCGGTGATGGCGTCGCGCAGGATGAAGTTGCTGCGGTGGAGTGGTACCGGCGCGCAGCTGAGCAGGGCAATGCCGACGCCCAGGTCAATCTGGGTCTGATGTATCTCAATGGCACGGGCATTGCGAAGAACGAGGGCGCCGCCCTGCAGTGTTTCCGTATGGCAGCGAATCAGGGCCACCCCAAGGCCCAGTTCAATCTCGGCGCGCTGCTATACAACGGCGCGGCCGGTGTCCCGGACCTTGGTGAGGTTTGCCAGTGGTGGACACTGGCGGCATTGCAGGGGCATCCGTCAGCGCAGCAGAACCTGGAAGTCATTACCGGCAAACTGTCGCGTGAGCAACTCGCGCGCAGCCAGGCAGCCGTGGCGGAATTCATGCAGCGCCAGTCGGCGTAACTGCCCGGGCCTTCGCTGCAGTTCAGGTCCGCGACTTTGGCGCTGGCCGGGCGCGCCGGGTGGGCTCGGCCTGGTGCGGGTCTTCGGGCCAGTAGTGCTTCGGATAGCGGCCTTTCAGCTCCTTGCGCACGTCGTGGTAGGCGGTTTTCCAGAAGCTCTCCAGGTCGCGGGTCACCTGCACCGGTCGCCGTGCCGGTGACAGCAGCTTGAGCAGCACACCGATGCGTCCCTCGGCAACGCGCGGTGTCTCACGCAGGCCGAAGAGCTCCTGGAGTCGCACCGACAGGCTCGGCAGCGGCCCATCCAGATAGTCGAGGGCGATCCTTGAACCGCTCGGTACGGGCAAATGGGTGGGGGCAAATTCATCGAGCCGCTGCTGCTGTTGCCAGTTCAGCAGGCCGTGCAGGGCAGCGCGTAAATCCAGACGCGCCAGATGCGTACGTCGGGAAATGCCATCCAGCCACGGCAGCAGCCAGCTGCCGAGCGTGGCGAGCAGCGTGGTGTCGCTGACATCTGGCCACGCTGGTGTCGCCTCGGGTTGTGCCTCGCGACTCAGCAGGACGCGCGCCTGCCACTGCCGCAGTTCTGCAGTCCAGGGCAGTACATCCAGCCCCATGCTGCGGATGCCGTCGAGCATGGCGATTGCAATGTGCTCGCGGTCCGGGTCCGGCCAGGCGGCATCGCTCAGGATCAGCTGGCCGAGGCTGCGCTGGCGACGCGCCAGGACCGCCGCTTCGCGCTCATCCCAGTACACGCGTTCGGTATCGCGTATCGCAGCGCCGAAGTGCTGCTCTATATCGTTGCGGCTCAGCGGCGAGGCGCTGAAGATCCGCGCCTCGCGCTGGCCAGCGTCCAGTTCTGCAATCACCAGGAATTCACTGCTGGCCAGCGACTGCGGCTCGGCGAAGAAGGCGCCGCGTCCGTTGCTGAGCTGGTAGCGGCCCGAACCCGGCGTGCGTGCGCGGCCGATGCGATCGGGATATGCGCTGGCCAGCAGCCAGCCCGCTTCGTGCATGTCTATGGCTGCCGGCTTGCCGCGCAGCCCGAGCTGACGGGCGAGGTTCTCCGCGCTGCGCTGTACCTGACGCAGTGCGTGCCGGTCGACAGCGGGATGACCCGCTGTATCCGACTGTGCTGCGAGCAGCTCCAGCCGCGTGCGCAGATCGGCGTCGCGTTCATTGGGCCGCGTGCGCAGGATATCGCGCTCGCCGAGCAGCGCGGCCAGCGCGCAACCGGTGCTGGCCACACCGGCCTGCTGCGCACACAACAGCAGATGCGCAAGACGCGGATGCGTGCCAATCTGGTGCATCGCGCGGCCGTGCGCCGTGACGCGCTCGTCGCCGTCCAGCGCACCGAGCGTTTGCAGCAGTTCGCGGGCCTGTGCCAGTGGCCCCGCTGGCGGCGGCGTCAGCCAGGCCAGCTCGGCCGGATCGCGTGTCCCCCAGCAGGCGAGCTCCAGCGCCAGCGGTGCCAGATCCGCACTGACGATTTCAGCCGGGGTGTGCGCAGCGAGACTGCGCTGTCGCGCCTCGGTCCACAGCCGGTAGCAGACACCGGGCGCGATTCGTCCGGCGCGACCGCGGCGCTGGTCGGCCGAGGCCTGCGAGATGGCCACGGTTTCCAGCCGGTTCATGCCGCTGCGTGGGTCGAACAGGTTGCGCCGTTCAAGGCCGGCATCGATCACCACGCGCACGCCTTCGATGGTCAGGCTGGTCTCGGCGATGTTGGTGGCGAGTACCACCTTGCGCTGGCCGGCCGGGGCGGGCTGGATTGCGCGGTCCTGCGCCTCGCGCGGCAGATCGCCATACAGCGGGTGCAGCTGCGCATCGATGTTGCCGCTGAGCAGGCTTTCCACGCGCCGGATTTCGCCTGCACCCGGCAGAAACACCAGCAGGTCGCCCGGATCCTCACGCAGCGCGCGATGGATCGCGGCGGCGACCTGGCGGTCGAGGTAATCGCTGCTGTCGCGCTCGGCATAACGGGTGCTGACCGGAAACGACAGTCCCGGTGCAGCGATCAGCGGCGCAGCGTCGAGCAGACGTGCGACCGCAGCACCATCCAGCGTCGCTGACATCACCAGCATGCGCAGCTCTGGCCGCAGCTGGCGGCGCACATCTAGTGTCATCGCAAGCCCCAGATCCGCCTGCAGGCTGCGCTCGTGAAACTCATCGAAGATCACCAGGCCCACGCCGTCGAGCGCCGGGTCGCGCTGCAGTTGCCGGGTCAGGATGCCTTCGGTGACGACTTCGATGCGCGTGCGCGGCCCGACT
>JBIJCV010000223.1:0-3901 GCA_044344525.1 Gammaproteobacteria bacterium
GCTTGACGATGCCCTTGAGCACGGTCTTTATGAAAGGCTTGGGTACACCGGTCAGCTGGCGGCAGGCATCGCGGGTGAAGCTCACCTCGGGATCGATGCGATTTGCTTCGTACATGATCGCTTCTTCCTTCGGCCCCTTGTCGGTTGGCGTCGGCAGCCAGAAGGGCTTCTTGTGTTCGGCAAACCAGAACTTGCCGCCATCACGAAAGCCATAGGTGATCGGCATCTGCGGCATCCGCTGCGTGCCTTCCTCGATGTTCGTCGCCCAGGTCTGCTTGAGGAGGATATTGTCGATCCTCAGCACGAAATACTCGGGTGTCTTGCCGTTGTCGCGAATGGGCTGCGCCGAGTCCCATGTGCACTCGAAGACCTGAAACGCCTCTTTGAGGATTTTCGGAAAACGCTGGCCATCGGATTGCCGGCCGGGCGTCGGACTGTCGATCAGCGTGTAGGGACTGTCGCGCATCTTCTCCACGGTGTCCTGCCCGGGGTAGCCGAGGCTGACGATTTTCTTCAGCGTACGGCGATCGAATTCGACGAAGTTCATCGCGCAGACACCGCCGCGCTTGATGTACCGGTCGGTGTTCGAGTTCTGCCGGCTGCAGACCAGAAAGGAACGTCCGCCGATCACCTCGAAGGGAAAGCTGAGCTGGTAAGGCCCGATATTGGTTTCCCCCTGCTCATTGACCGTCGTGATGAGGGCAAAGGACGACGGCCAGTACGCGCTGGCCTGGTACCAGTTGTCACGCAGCGGGCTGGCAACGAAGGGTTCATCGATGGTGCGCGGGTGGCGGCGAAAGAGATCCGAGAGTTTCAAAATGTGGTTCCGGTGTGCTCGATTATTTCGGAAACAGCAGCGTCACCACGAAGCGCAGGCCCAGCCCCTCAGGGCCGTTGTCCGGACTGTCGGCCCAGTAGCGTAGACCGCCGCCCACACTGACCAGTTGCCCGCCCACCCGCGTCACCTTGGTCACGAGGGCATTGACCGGCATGGACAACTCGTCAGCTTCCCAGTCGTAGGTGCTTTCGGAGTTGAGGCTGTAGGTCCAGGCATCGGGAGTGGTGTACGAGAGGAAAGGTTGCATGAAGGTCGCATTCACGTCGCCGCGGTCGTCATCGCCTGCGAATGACCAGAGGTGGTTGGCCAGAAGGCCGTAGGTCCAGCCTTTTTCCTGCTTGAGCACGACGGCCGTGGGACCGGCAGCCCACTGGTCAGCGGTCAGCAGATCGTCGGTGCCGGTGGGCAGCAGGAAGGCGGGGCCAACGCCCCAGATCCAGCCGCTTGCCGTCGGCGCCTTCGGCGAAAAAAACAGGCTCTGCACCACGTCACCGATACCGAACTGGCTACCGGCACCCGGTGCGATGTCGTCCTGGTAGACGATCGGCAGGATCGTGCGGGAGATGATGTTCCAGTCGTCGTTGAGGCTGATGGGCACCACGGGCTGAACGTTGAGCAGCCACTTCTCGCCATCCTCACCCGGCCCGATGTCCTCATCGTAGTTGAGCTGGAACGGCACACTGATGAGCGCCGCCACCGGGTTGGAGAGTTTCTTGGCGAGCTCCGCCTGATCCTGCTGGGCGAGGGCCACGGGTGTGACCAGCACCGTACAGATGAGGACGGCGGCGGCTGGAAACAGCGTTGCGTGCTTGACGGCAGGCATCAGAACTTCCAGGCAAAGCCGACCGTCGGGCCACCCTCACTGACGTCCATCAGGAAGCGGTCGGCGCCCGAGCCGTCGTCGTAGTCCACGTCGAGGTGGCGGTAGCCGATCAGCACGTTGGCGTGTTCATTGAGGTGCCAGGCGAAGTAGGCGGTGGTGTGCCAGCTGAAGTCGCTGCCCACGCCGAAGCCGCCGATGTCGCCGCGCCACACCAGGGTCCACTGCTCACCGAGCGGCCAGACATAGCGCACGCCGACCAGGGGATCCACCCAGTCCTCGCTCAGCTTGCCTTCCAGGGTCTCGCCCAGCGGTCCGCCGCCGACCACGGTGACCGTCGAATCCACGTCCCAGTAGCGCAGGCCGGCGTAGACATCGAGCTGCTCGGTGAGTGCATAGGAGCCATCCAGCTCCATGATCAGCTGGTCGAGTTGCACGGTCGCGCGCGTATTGCCGAACGGACCGAGACCGTTCTTGTCGGTCTCCAGATCCATGTATATGAGGTCGGCAATGACCGCCCAGGGACCTTTCTCGCCCCGATAGGCGGCCATGGCCCCGAACTCGAGGTTGTCGAGGATGTCACCAAAGCTGACGTCCACATCGCCTTCGACGGGGCCCACGCCGGCCGTACCGTCGATCGAGGCGCCGATCATGTAGACCACGGCAGTGTGCTGCCACTGGTCGTCGGCAGCCAGGGCGGGGGATGACACGGCCAGGGCGAGTAGCAAGGTATGCAGTTTTTTCATCTGGGTGATCACTTTGATTATCCTATATGAATATATTCAACCGGGGCCGGAGCAGAACCGCCCCCGATTCTCTCAGGTACTGACCGTACTGTATCCTGAAACTACTACCGTTGCTTTTTCCGGGACGGAGCGGCTGATCCAGCATGAAAATATTCAAACGTACCGCCATGCTGCTGCTGGCAACCTGTGTACTGGCCGCTGTCGATGGCCAGGCCCAGGGCTTTGATCCTGCCAAGGTGGATTGGGCAGCACTCAGCAAGATCCCGATGAAGGATCTGTTCATCAAGAAGTTCAACGACCAGTGCGGTGCCTGTCACGGTGAAGACCTGCGCGGTACGCCGCTGGGCAAACCGCTGGTCGGCGTGACCTTGCTGCGCGGTGAGTCAGTCAAGGAGATTGCGCTGAGCATTGCCACTGGCGCGCCTGACAAGGGCATGCCGGCCTGGTCAGAGACCCTGGATGAGAAGCAGATCTGGAACCTTGCGCTGTATGTTGCCGAGCAGCGGCAGGGCACCACGATCCTCGACAAGCGGGCGGATATTCCGCTGGTGGTCCCGACTGGCCGGATGGCCAGCGAGAAGCATGCTTTCCGCATCGAGCCGGTGGCCGAAGGTCTGGATCCGATGCCTTTTTCAATCGCGCTGCTGCCGGATGGCCGCATCCTGCTGGCCGAGCGCATGCGCGGCTTGTTCATCATCGCTGCAGACGGCAAAAAGTCTGCGCCGATCCGCGGTACACCACCGGTGTATGACGATTCCAGTGTATTCCTCGGCCAGGTCATGGGACTTGGCTGGATGCTGGATGTCGCGCTGCATCCGCAGTACACAAAGAATGGCTGGATCTATATCCACCACACCGATCGCTGTACCGACTGCAACGCGCTGAGCCGCAAGACCAAACGTCCGGTATCGATGAACCGCATCATTCGTGGCCGTATTCGTGATGGCGAGTGGGTCGATCAGCAGATCATCTGGCAGGCGGATATGGAAACCTACACCGATACTTCCGATCTCACCGCCGGCGGGCGGCTCGCCTTTGATAACCAGAACAACGTGTACTTCAGCATCGGCATGAAAGCGCCGCTGGAGTTCATGGGGATCCAGAACCTCGATCAGCCTTACGGCAAAGTGCATCGGCTGCGGGATGACGGACAGATTCCGGCCGACAATCCTTTCGTCAATACACCCGGCGCGCTCAAATCGATCTGGACCTACGGTCATCGCAGCACGCAGGGGCTGGAATGGAATCCATGGACGCGTGAGGTGTGGAGTACCGAGATGGGGCCGCGCGGCGGCGATGAACTCAACCGCCTGCAACCCGGTCGCAACTACGGCTGGCCGCTGTTCACCAGTGGCGTGAACTACGATGGCCGTCCGGTCGATGTCAGTCGCACGCTCGGCATCACGCTGGAGGCGAAAGATGCCGAGTTTCCGGTCGTGGACATGACGCCATCACAGGCGCTGTCGAGTTTTGTCTTCTATGACGGCAAAGCCTTCC
>JBIJCV010000372.1:0-2553 GCA_044344525.1 Gammaproteobacteria bacterium
GCAGCAGAAGTACTGCAAGCAGGAGAATAATCTGCTGGCCCTTAACCCCTAGCTTCTGATGATAAAGGAGGAGACGAATTTTGCAACCTGCCTGGATACGACAAATAATAAGAACTACATGAATCTATTCGATGTGGTAATCATAGGAGCAGGCCCGGCAGGCAGCACATGTGCTCTGGCGCTACACAACAGTGGCCTGAAAGTCGCACTTGTTGAAAAAGAGAGTTATCCCCGCGACAAGATCTGTGGCGATGCCATTCCCGGAAATGCATTCAGGGCAATTGACACTTTAAATCCGGAATGGGGCAGAAAGCTTAGAGAGTTTCCTGATAAAATGGATATTCATTCATTCAAAGCTGTTGCTCCCAATGGCAAGGCGTTCACAATTCCCTGGGTTCTTTTTTCATACAATAGCAGGCGTTATAATTTCGACAATTTTCTTTTTGGTCTTGTCCGCACCGAAACCAAAACTACAATTTTTGAACATCAGCGGCTTCAGCAAGCGACTGTCACGGAAGATGGCGTTGAATGCCTGTTTCAGGAGGGGCTGCATCTGAAAGCCAAAATTGTCATTGGTTGTGACGGGGCCTACTCCGTTGTGAAGCGCCAGCTCCTTCCCGATGCACTTGAATCCAGGTTCAAAACAATCGCTGTTAGGGCCTATTTTAAGAATGTAACGGGCATGGAGAAGAACACGAATGAAGCCTATTTTATCGATGGAGTAAATGGGTATTTTTGGATCTTCCCCCTGGAGAATGGCCTGGCAAATGTAGGCTTTGGAATGCTTGAAAAACAAAACCTGAAGACTAAACGGCCTGCGAACATCAGAAAAACATACCTTGAGATGATTCAATCCTATCCGGGTATTGCTTCTCGCTTCAAAAACGCAGAGATGGCCGGCGATCTGAAAGGGTACCTGCTGCCTTTTGCAATGGAAAAAAATGTGATTTCAGGGGAGAGATTTATGCTTTGCGGAGATGCTGCTTCACTGGTCAATCCATTGACCGGGCATGGTATTGATAAAGCCATGTGGAGTGGCATGTTCGCGGCAAGCCAGGCTGCTGAGTGCATTAAAACGTCTGATTTCACCCCTGATTTCATGGCATCGTACGATGCCAGGGTGTATAAGAAGTTTGGCCCGGAATTTCGTAAAAACAGAATAATACTGCGTATTTGCATGCAATTTCCATGGATGATAAATCATATTACTCATCTTGGCAGAAATCAGAAATTGAACATCTGGCTATTGCGAAAATTAAAGATATAGTATGTCTGTTTCGGGGCGGAAGTTGCGAGGGCATCGAAAACGCCAGGCCGAGGTTGACATTATGATCAGCGAGGTGGGGAAAATTACTCACCTTCGGTAAACAGTTGCTATATTTGGGGCCGGAAAATAGCGTGACAACAAATCCCGGTTATAAAACATTAATCGCACAAAACTCCTTATGATGAAGAAACTTATTTTTTCGATGGCCCTGCTCCTAGCCTCTGTTACTAATGTTTTCGCCCAGGATACCGAAGGTTGCAAAGACCATCCCCTGCTTACCCGCATGCACGGCTACTACATTTTGGAATGCACGCAGAATTTCAACAGTCTGGATTTTTACAACGAAAAGGGCGAGGATGTAAAGCTTGAAGGCACGCTCACCTATGCATGGTATGTCTTTAACCTTGAATCAGGAAAGGCAGAACCCAGCTACCTGCAGATCGTAAAAAATTACGCCAATGCCATTATTAAAATTGGCGGAAAGAAAATATATGAAGACAACGGTTTGGGATGTTACTCATTGAAGAATAACGGGAGAGAATACCGGATTAAGGTTTCATGCACCAACAACAGCGACATCATACTCAATGTACTCGAACTGGAAGCCATGAAACAGGAGATCACGGCCAACGAAATGCTTGACGCCCTGAATAAGGATGGGTTTATCTCCCTGAACATCCTGTTCGATACGGGCAAGTCCACGATTAAAAATGAGTCGCTTCCGGTGGTTGAGCAAATTTACCAGCTTCTGAAGGCTGACCCCTCGCTGAAAATAAGCATTGAAGGTCACACTGACAACGTGGGGGATGCTGCTGCCAATAAGAAACTCTCTATCGACCGTGCAAAATCGGTAATGAATGTCCTCATTGCCCAGGAGGTTGATAAAACCCGGCTCTCCGCCACAGGCTGGGGCCAGGAAAAACCTGTTGCCGACAACCGAACCGAGGAGGGCCGCGCCAAAAACAGAAGGGTTGAGATTGTGAAGAAGCCATAGGCTGACAAGTAGTATCAGCCTTTTAGCCCCCCGTGCAGGTCCAAAATTGTGTGGACCTTTCAAATGGCGCTTAACCCCAATCTGTCGCAGAGTAGTGCAAGATCTATGCGGGCATCAGTCAGGGTTGCCGTTTTTTTGAGAGGTGCGATTTCCTTGCCTTTATGATCGAACAACACCAGCCTGAAATCATTTTGCTGTATATCGAGCGGGCGGTCGCCCCGGCTGAAGGAGCGGTAGGTCAGGTTCGATTCTTTGATCCTGATCTTCATCGAGGGCTCAACCTGCATCCAGC
>JBIJCV010000224.1:0-3891 GCA_044344525.1 Gammaproteobacteria bacterium
GGCGATGGCGAGGCTGCAGTGCCCGAAGCTGGCAGCCTGCTCGAGCGCTTGTGGCCCGCCCTGGGATTGTGCTGGCCAGGCGCAACAGATTCGGTGAGCGCCACAGCAGATGATCCGCTACTGCACTGGCAGCAACCGGTCTTGCGTCGGCTGCCAGGCGGGTGGCAGCGTCCACTGCCACCGCCAGGCCTGAATGCGCGACCTGCCGAAGCGCCACCGCATGTGAGTCTTGTCCCCTACGACTGGGCCAGTTCATGGGCGATGCATGCCGGTGCGGTTGCGCACCGCTGGCTGCAGCACATCGCGACGCTTGGGGTCGAGCGATTCGCTGGTGACGAAGCGGCGCTCCGCACGCTGCAGCCGGCCATTCGCCGCCTGCTGATCCGGGCCGGTGTCGAGTCGGATAACCTGAACCGCGCTATCGAGCGGGTATTGGCAGTGCTGAGCAATGCGCTGGCCGATGAGCGTGGACGCTGGCTGCTATCCTCGCGGCATGCTGAGGCCGTGAACGAGTACCCACTGACGGTGAAGCTGGGCGACGGGTTCAGGCATCTGGTGGTTGACCGCTCATTCATCTGCGAGCAGGGCATGCGCTGGATTGTCGATTACAAGACCAGCAGTCACGAAGGTGGTGACCGTGCACAATTTATCGGCTCGGAATCCCTGCGTTACGCCGCGCAGCTGATGGCCTACCGGCAGGCCTATGCGCAGCTTGAAACGCGGCCCACCACGGTAGCCCTGTATTTTCCGCTTCTGCGTCTTCTGCAACCGGTCGAGTTGCCGGCCGCACCGCCAGCCGCTGGATCAGAATGAGCCAGCCAGACTGAATTCGCGTCCACCGCCAGGGGTGCGCGGGCCGGAGGAGTTCAGGATGCTGACCAGTTCAGCCGATGCGCTATCGCGCGCCTTGACCGTGGCAGACAGTTCATAGTTTCGTGGCGGACTCAGATTGAGTACGCCGTTGATCTCCAGTGGTCCGCCGCCATCGGCAACTTTCCCGGTCAGTGGAGTGCCGGCGGCCAGCGATACGCTGTCGAAGCTGAGTACGTAACTGCCGGGTGGTGTCCGGCCCGCCAACACCGGGATCGGCAACACAACATCCGACAGCTGCACTGTACCGACAGCTGTTTCCACCCAGCCGTCCAGCCAGGCGACCTGTTGCATCCTGATACTGAGCTGGCTGTTGCCGGTCATGGTCGCCATGCCGGGTGAGAGTGCCCGCAGTGGTGCAGCAGCCTCGATATCACGGATCGCAAGTCGGCCGCCCAGCGAACGCGAGACATGCCCGGCAAAAAACCCCTCCGGCAGCTGCGCCTCGATATGGGCACTGAGCTCACCACGCAGCAACCGCCAGGGTTCGAACCGCCAGTGCAGCTGGTGAAAACGCAGTGGTCCGGCCGTCAGGCTGCGCGCGCTGCCCGACCAGACCGTGCCGCCGACACCACTGATGATTGCACCGGACCTGGTCAGCAGCGGCAGAAGCGTGCTTGCCGGAATGAGCATGAGCAGTGAGAGACTGAGCGACGCCAGGCCAGTGAACAGCAAAGTACGTTGCATGCGCATGATTCGGCTCAGCGCCCGACCGGACTCAGAACGAGGTTGGCGTTTACCCGGCCTGGTTCGCCGGTCGGGTCGAAACTGGCTGATACAGCAGCGAGTCCCTGCCCGGACTGAACGTCGGACAGCCACAGCAGCAACTCGTCGAAGGGTGCGTTCTCCATGCGCAGCCGCACCCCGTCACTGCCTTCCGGCTGGTTGCGTTTCAGGTAGCTGCTGAGTCCCCGTTCGCGGGTGGAGCGGTCGACCAGCACGATCACCGATTCATTGCTGGCCTGCGCCTGGGCAGCCGGGCCTGACTGCGGTCCGAAGCGCCGTGCAACCTGTTCGATGTCGCTCAGTAGTTGACGCTGCTCGGTAACGCGCTCGGCTGCAGCATCACGTGCCTGATACAGCGGCCGGATGCCCAGTGCATAAATCAGTGCGGCCAGTGCAAACAGTCCGCCAGCCATGACCAGCCAGCGCTCGCGCGGAGCCAGCTTGTCGAGCCATTGCTGAATGAAAGACAGATTCATGCGCCACCTGGCTTGGCGGATGATGTGATCCGGATGCGACCCTGAATCTGTTCGCCTTCGGCATTGGATGACTGTATCTCGGCACTGAGCCGACCATCCTCGCTCACCAGCTTGCGGATGCTGTCGAGCGAATCAGCGTTCGGGACGCGCAAGGTCAGTTCCATGATGCCAGAGCGGTAATTCAAAGCATCGATCCGCGCGCTGCCGGTTCGTGATACCGCCCCCGACACGGTACGCAGCGTATCGAGGAATTGCCTGCCTTTCGCGAGGCCCTGTTCGGGACTGCCAGTCTGCAGGCGCTGATCGACCAGTGTCCGTATCTCAGGCAAGGCGCTGCCCGGAAAGGTATGGCTGATGGCCTGTCCGAGTTCGATATCCAGCGCCGCCGATTCACGCTTCAGCCGCCATGTTTCGATTCCGGCATTCAGCAGCATCGTGACGGCCAACCCGGCCACCAGCGCGGCTGCCAGACGCCAGCGCGGCCAATAGCTCGCAAATGTAGAACGCCTGGCGTACCGGCCCTGCAGCAGGTTGACTCCCGGACTGACTGCGACCCCGGCTGCCAGTCGCGCCAGTGCGCCGTCCGGCAGACGTCGGACCTCGATGCTCTGTACCTGATCCTGCAGTTCTTCCCAGACCGAGTTTGGCCAGCCATCGGTAGTGGCATCGTAAATCTGCAGATGGCGGGGTGCGGTCACGCCGCTCTCACCGATGGGCCTGGTCTGAGCCGACCAGAGACTCAGCAGGGCATCGAGGCCGTCGGTTTCAGCGGCAACCGCATCGCCGCCCGGATCGCGCAGAATGACCTGGGTATCTTCAAGCAGTGCCGTCGTCGTGCCGGCCAGATCAGCGACCCCGTCGCTGTCGGCAAAGATCGCGTGCGGGGCCAGGCCAGCGTCCGCCAGCAGCGTGAGGTATTCATCCATATGCGTGCGGCGGATCACCGCCACGCTGACCCGGCCATCGGTGTGGCGCACACCGCTGGCAAAGTGCAGTTCGTCTACATCTTCGGCGAGCAGGTCTTCAAGCGCGAAGGGCAGGGCTAGAGCGAGACGGTTCTGATTGCGTACCGGGACTTCGGCGCGGGTACGCAGCACGCGCGTGGAGGGCAGCAGACAGACGGTGCGGCGTCCGGCCGTCAGCGCTGCAGCGCCCTCGATCGGGCCAGCGGCAGGTGCCAGCGTGCAGGCTCCGGTGTCATCCACCACAACCCACTCGGCGAGTGCGGCATTCCTGGCGCCGAGGCGGACTACGAGGGTTTCACTCATAAGTCATTTCACGTCAAAACTGCGCAGACGGACCGTGACGTTTTCGCCGCGGCGTTCGAGCAGACTGTACAGAGTGGACTGGGTGGTGCCAATAGAGGTGGTCACAGTCAGCAGAAACCAGCCGCTTTTGGTGTCGATGTCGTTCTCGATGGACTTGAAGCTGGGCGCCTCTTCAGTGAAGTCTTTTGCCTCCTGATATTCCTGATTGAGCAGCGGTTCAACGCTTTCCAGGGTTTCTCCCTCCACCAGCGACGCCAGCACCACATCGGTAGCCGTGTTGATATTGATCTTGCGACGTTCATTCCGATCCGGGGGCAGGGCGGTGATATGGCGTTCCAGGGCGGCATAGATCTCCGGTGTATAGCCGTCCACGGCCTGCAGTTCGCTGACCGAGACGAACCAGAAATTTGCCGGCCGGTACGGCGGCTCGCGACCGGTATAGCGGTCATCTTCAGCGCCGTTCAGTTGCGGTGCTGTATCGGGATCGATCCAGTCCACTGTCGCTTCCATCAGCGAGGTCGCGGTGTTCGCGTCCAGTGGTGAATCGAGTG
>JBIJCV010000226.1:0-3882 GCA_044344525.1 Gammaproteobacteria bacterium
CATCGGCATGCCACGGAAGTGCCGGAAGAACTCCTCCATCCCGGGCGGCATGCCTTCAGGCAGACGTGGCCCGCGATTCTGCCCACCAGTCTTGATCTGCTGTGTGGTACTGATATTGACGACACTCGCCTGATTGGCCTTGATGATGGACTTGAAGTCAGGCAGATCGGCACGCGCCACCGCGCTGAAAGCAATACTGGCAGCACAGGCCAGCAACAACACGCTGGAACGTGTGTCGGGTCGGGTAACAGTCATCCGCATCTCCTGATGGTGGGATCGAGTGCCGCGATGATGGCCTCACCCCGCTCGCAGGAGTCTTGCGTACAGGTTAAGAGTTCTTAAGGATCACGGCTGCGGGCGACCGAAAAGCATTTCCCTGACTTTCTCCGGACCTACCGCGCGTACGAGCTCGGAGGCAAGGCAGTAGAGGAACAGACCACCAAGAATCCACAGTGCAAAGACCCAGAATAGAGGCCATGAGATCTCGCCGTACATGGCCTTGGTGGCGGCCACTACATCGTCATGCTTCGATATGAACGGAATGATCTCCTCAACAAATCGGAAGAGCAGCGCGACCGCACCAAACAGCAGCGTCTTCCATAGGACTTGCATCATTAACCTGCCCGAAAACAGCCTGCAGATCGGAAGTGCCTCGACGAGGAGAATCGCCTTGGCGACGATGAGCGCACCCATCGTCGCGGCCGTGGCGCGGAGCGCGGTGATCGTGTAGTCGTCAAGCGATACGGCCTTGGTGAGAGCGATCATGTGGAACAAAAACAGGAAGAAGATAAACGCCGGCAGGGCTTCCCGAATCTCTCTGGCAACAATCGATCCAATCTTGTTCACCGCCTCTCCTCGAGTCTGTGTCAGAGCTAATTCTGCATTGCTTCAGCAAGTTGCCATGAAATGGCCCGCTTGATTGCTGCCGCAACAACTTCTTCCCGGATGCCATCTGCCGCCAGGAATGCGTCAAAGTCAGAACCGATGTGACGACTAGCCATTGGAGCCTCCACTGCCCCTCGGCGACTGTGCCACATCACTCCCGGCAGAACGCCACGATATCGCGCACCGTGGCGCGACTGATATCGGGGCAGCACATGGGCAGTATGTCGGTACCGTGGATCGTGCCCATCACCTGCCGGCATCTGGCGTTCACGCCATTGGCGATCAACAGCCGATAGAAGTTGATGCCTTCATCGCGCAGCGGATCACATTCATTCACGCTGATGACGGTTGGCGGCAGCCCGCGCACATCGTTGCCGGTGGCAAAGCCGGGCCAGGCCAGCGGATTGCGCGCATTGAATACCTCGATACCGTAGGCCATTCGGCCACGGTTATCGTGCAGATCCATCAGGATGCCGTTGTTTTCAGTCGATGACGGGTTCTGCGGCAACGGCCATTGACCGGCGATGTACGGGCACAAGGCATACAGCCCCTTGATCAGACGCAGCTCGCCGTCCCGCTTCAGCTTGAGGCCGGTCGCCAGCGTGAGGTTGCCGCCGCCACTTTCTCCGGCCACGAGGATGCGCGAGGTATCGATGTTCAGCATCGCACTGCTGGTGTGCAACCATTTGAGACCGGAGATGCAGTCGTTGAGGCCGGCCGGGAACGGCGCGACTTCCGGCACCGACGAGGGCGTCAGGGCATTGCGAAAATCCACCATCGCCACCGCCACGCCCTGTGCGGCAATGAGCCTTGCCCACGCGCGGTAGTGACCGTCATAACAGGACATGACCTGCATGCCGCCGCCGTGGATGTAGTAAACGCAGGGCAGTTTCTCCTGCGTGTCCGGGCGCACGAAACGGATATTGATGCGGTTGCCATCGGGCTTGGATACCACGGCATGCTCACGCACCAGCAGTCCGGCAGACGGCGCGATGGTTTCATTGTCCATCGCATCGAACACGCTCTTCAGGGTAATCGCCATCTGCCTGGCCACAGCGCCGTTCATCTCGGCGAGCAGGGCCTCACGGCTGGCGACATCATGCGCCGGCTGCACCGTCATATTGCCGAACCACGCCTTGATACGCGGATCGATACGCGGGTCGTCAGAGATTTTTGCAGGCATATCCGTTCCTTGCCACCTGTACTGGATCAGGTGCTATGTTCGCATCCCGGATCCCTGCACGCACAGTAATGACTGGAGGATGACATGCGCGATCAGTCCATGACAGGCCGAACCTGCATCATCACCGGCGCGGCCAGCGGAATGGGCCGCATCGCCGCCCGTGAACTGGCCAGCATGGGCGCGACGGTCATCATGAACGACCGGGACATCGAGGAGGGCCACGCAGCCCGGGCAGAAATCATTCGCCTGTCCGGCAACGACAGGGTTGAGTTCATCGGCTGCGATATGGGCGAGTTCGACCAGGTGCGGACCTTCGCCGCGTACACGCTGGATAAATACCCCGCCATTCACGTTCTGATCAACAACGCGGGACTGACCAACCCCGAGTACCATTTGAACAGCGCAGGCCATGAGCAGCATCTGGCGATCATGCACCTCGGCCACTATCTGCTGACCCAACTGCTGCTTGAACGCCTGAAGGCCTGCGCACCGGCGCGCATCATCCAGATCTCATCCGACGCACACAAGGCAGGTCCGGGAATCGATTTCGATGACATGACCTGCGCGAAGCTGTGGAAGGGCAAGCGGTATGCGAACTTCGCTGCCTTCCAGGCGTATCACCGCGCCAAGCTCGCCATGCTCTATGCGACGTACGAACTGGCAGAGCGCCTTGCCGGAACCGGCATCACGATCAATGCAGTATCGCCCGGCTACTTTATCGGTACGAATGTCTTTCGCCACATGCGCGGCGTCATGAAGCTCGGTATCCGGCTGGTCAGGCCGTTTCTCAGCGACCCTGAGCGTGCGGCGAGAACCCATGTTTTTCTGGCTTCATCGCCGGAGGTTGAAAGCGTCTCGGGCAAATACTGGGAGCACTGTCGGGAAAAGCCGAGTTCGCCGCTGTCGCATGACCGCGCAACACGCGCGCGCCTGATCGGTTTTACCGAGCACGCGCTGCGACTGCCGCGTTGAATCCAGGCAAGGTTCGGCGAGGCTGCCCGACCCGGTTTCAGTTTGCAGGCGCACTGTCCGAGAGCACACAGACAGCCCGCCACATTCTGCACACCGTATCGCCAGCAACCCCGCCGTAACGGTAACTCCTCGACACACTCCAAGGAGGACTGGTTCAGCTACCACGCTGAAGGCTTGCGACGTTTACGGCCTGGTGACACCGGCGGGTTGTCAGTATTCAAGTCTCGCCTGTACAGGGGGGGGGAACCAGGTTGCGACTCCCTTCGACCCACCAGTGCCACCGAACCGTCAAATGCTGCCGCTCCTTCGGCTTACCTGCATTCCCGAGCGGGTGTCTCCCGGGACTACGCTTGCATAGTGAACCCGGCCCCCTCGCAGGAGGCTTACATTCAAGTTAAGAGTTCTTAAGGATCGGGATTCAGGCGGGTAAAGGCGTCGCGCCAGGCACCGGGCGCGGCCTCGGGATCGTTGAGCAGCTCAAAGGTCTTGCGGCGGGCCGCCGGATTACGCAGGGATTCGATCAGCACCAGCGCCAGATCATCACGCGACAGCGTGCTGCGCAGCAAAGGCCGCCACTGGTCGCCCTGCTCAAAGCGCAGGCCCTGTGTGCCGGCCAGCGTATTGACGAGTCCGCCCGGTCTGACAATGGTGTAACCAAGACCACTGGCGCGCAGATAGTCCTCACCCTTCAGCCGCCAGCCCAGCGCACCTTTGCTCGCCTTGTTGAAGGGATGATCGGGATCCGTCACGCCAATCGCGGTGAGCAGCACAAAGTGGCTGACTTTTTCCGCCAGCGCCGCATCGACCAGATTTTTCACGCCGCCGTAATCGACAAACTCGGC
>JBIJCV010000227.1:0-3879 GCA_044344525.1 Gammaproteobacteria bacterium
GATGCCGACTGGGGCAATGCCGAGTACTGGGCTCCCTATGTCTACGCTTTCACGCAGGCTTTCGATCGTGAACGCGATACCGTCAACCAGGAGTTGCGTCTGATCTCCGGCCCGGACAGCCGGTTGCTAGGCGCGGACTGGGTGGCGGGCGTTTATGTGCTCGACCTCGACGAGTCCAACGCCCGCCGTGATAAGGGCGTCTGCGATGTTGCGACCTGTGGCTACGCTCTGCTGCTGGATACCAGCGCGAGCAGCGACTACTCGGCCACCAGTGTGGCGCTGTTCAGTTCCGTGTCGCGGCCGCTGAGCGTGGCTGTAACGGCATCAGCCGGCCTGCGCTGGGAGCAGCGTGCGGCACGCTACCGGGATGCTTTCGGCAGCCGTTTCGATCCGCGCGACAGCATGCTCGGCGGTGAGCTGGGGCTGACGCATCAAGTCCGGCCGGGTGCGACTGTCTGGGCACGCATCGCGCGGGGCTACAAGGCGGGTGGTTTCAACACCAGTCTTGCCGGCATCGATTTCAGTGAGTACCCGGATTTCAATCTGGATACCGGCAACATCGAGTTCGACCCCGAATATCTGTGGGACTACGAGATCGGTTTGCGCCTGGCACCGGAGGCGGCGAACTGGAGCATGGCGCTCAACGTGTTCATGCAGCAACGCGATGACCCGCAGATCAAGGTGCCGGTGCAGCTGCGGGTCGGCGACCCGACCACCTATGTGTTTGTGACCGATAACGCGAGCGACGCCGAGACGCGCGGTGTGGAGCTGGAAGCCAGCTGGCAACCACTGCCCGCGCTGACACTGGGTACCGCGCTCGGTCTGCTGCACACGGAAATCGGCGACTTCACTCTGCGCCCGGAACTCGAGGGCAGCGAGCTGGCCCACGCGCCCCGCTATACCTTTGCGCTGAACGCGACCTGGCGTCTGGCGCAGGGCTGGTTTGCCCGTGCCGATTACGGTGGCAAGGCTCGCTATACCATCGACTACTGCCAGTCAGCCGACTGCAACGATCCGCAGACCAGTCCGTATCAGTTGCTGGATCTGCGCGCCGGCCGCGAGTGGAGGCAGTGGACCGCCGAGGCCTGGGTGCGCAATGCGCTGGATGAGGACTATGCCGTGCGCGGTTTCTACTTCGGCAACGAGCCGCCGGACTTCACGCCTAAGCTGTACACCCGCAACGGTGACCCGCGCCATATCGGATTGACGCTACGCTACCGTTTCGGCGATCTGTAGGAGCGGCTTCAGCCGCGATCTTCGTTTAATTGAATCGCGCCTGAAGGCGCTCCTACGGGCGCTCCTGCTGGCGGCGAATGTTTTGCAAAAGGGGAAAACCAGATGCGTATCACGGTCGAACTGAGCCTTTATCCGCTGCAGGCTGACTTTGTCGGGCCGATCACCGATTTCATCCACGAGTTGCGGCGCCAGCCGGAGATCGAGATCGTCACCAACCAGTTGAGCACCCAGCTGCGCGGCGAGTTCGCGGCCGTCATGGCGGCGGTAACCCGCTGCACACAGGCCGCGATGGAGCGTGTGCATCCGGTGGTGCTGGTGGCCAAGTTCGTCAATGCGGATCTTGATATCCGCAATCCGCCCGGCGTCTGAGCGTATGCCGGACGGCACTGATCAGGAACTCATCGATGCCATGGCCGGCTTTACCACGGCCACCTCGCCGTGGGAGGTGGCCGCAGTATTGCTGGCCGTCATCTACCTGGTGCTGGTGATACGCGAGCATCCAGCCTGCTGGCCGGCGGCGATACTCAGTTCGCTGATCTACGTCGCGCTGCTGGGCGAGCAACAGCTCTACATGGAAGCGGCGCTGCAGGTTTTTTATGTGGCCATGGCCGTCTATGGCTGGCGGGCGTGGCGACCGGCGGCGGAGGGTGGGGCGCTTGTGGTGCATGTCTGGCCATGGCGCTGGCATGCCGGCGCGCTGTTGCTGGTCGGCCTGTTGTCACTGGTGAGCGGCTGGCTGCTGGAGACCAATACCGCCGCTGCCTTGCCGTATCTCGATTCAGCGATCACCTGGAGCTCGCTGCTCGCGACCTGGATGGTGGCGCGCAAGGTGCTGGAAAACTGGTTGTACTGGTTTGTGATCGACAGTCTGTCGCTGGCGGTGTTTCTGAACCGCGGCCTCTATCTCACCGCTGCGCTGTTCGGCCTGTATCTCGTGCTGATCGTCATCGGTTACCGCAGGTGGCGCGGTAATTGCCGCCAACCACGGTGATCAGGCGGTAAGCTGAGCTACTTCGTAAACTTGTGCTGACTCGCGTATGTGCCACCGGTACGGGTTTCTGCGCGTATGCAAAACCGCAACAACTACCACCGTATTTCCTTTTATCCGGAAATAGACCGCGCAAGGAAATCGTGTCAACAGTGCGCGGCGAGTCTCACGGTATACGACAGGGTACTGCAGCGGAGCGGAGGCAACATTGCGGATCGACTTGAAAGTCTCATCGAGGAACTCTGTACCAAGCGATGGCCGTTGCTGGTCATACCACTGTTTCGCATCCGCGATATCGCATTCGGCCTTGGGTCGTAGCTCCAGACCGTGGGTCACAGTTTGCGGTAAAGGTCAGCGAGTACGTCTTCAACGGGCCGACCGTGCGCTGGCGCGCCATCAGCTTCATACTCATCAAGACGCTGATCAAGTTCAGTTCGTTCACGGTGGGAAAGCGGCAACGCTTCCAGGTCGGCATGGTCGGGGATGCTGTCCCAAAGCATCCGTGCAAGCGTCATTCGCTGTGTGATTGGCAGGGTGAGCAGCTTGTTGATATCAACGTCCATACGCCGAATTTACGCCTTGCGCGGGGGCTGGGCAATTACTGAAACCAGTCGGGATACCTGTTTTTACCGACTCCCATCGGGGTTGGGGACGTGACCCCAGCCGAAGCACTGACCCGTCTGCTCAGCGGGAATGCGGAGTCTGTTGCAAGGCGCACCAGACTGCTGCGGCCCCTGCATCTCGGCCCGCTCGCGCACAGCTGGCTGCTCGAGTACGGGAATGAACAGGCCGTGCTGCGCATCGACCAACCGGCCGCCAAATCCCTTGGCTTGGGCCGGGCTGCCGAATTTGCACGGCTCGAGGCCGTCGCAGCTGCCGGGCTCGGGCCAAGGCCAATTGCCGTGGACGCGGCGCAGGGACTCCTGCTGCGACCCTATGTCGCGGGACGCACCTGGCAGGATGCGGATGTGGGGCAGGTGGCAAATCTGCAACGCACCGCAGCACTGCTGCGCCGGGTACACAGTGCGCATATCGATGCACCGCCACTGGATCTACAGGCCGCAATCAGCCGATACGCGCGGCTGGCGGGGCCACACGCCGCAGTGCAGGCCGAGACCTGCCGGGCCTTGCTGGCCAGGTGTCAGGACCCCCGGGCGCCGCTGGTTTTTTGTCACAATGACCCGGTCGCTGGAAACTTTGTGATGGCCCCCGGGGCACTCTGGCTCATCGACTGGGAATACAGTGGATTCAACGAGTTCTGGTTTGATCTTGCCGTAGTGTCTGGTCAGCATGACCTCCCGGAGCGAGGGGTCCGGGGCCTGCTCGAAGCCTACCTTCGGCACCCGCCGACTGCAGCCGATAGCGAGACACTGGCGCGTTGGGTGTCTTTTTATCGTGGCCTGGTTTCGCTGTGGCAAAGTGCCTTGCCAGCAATGTCCTGAAATTGTTCCTGATTATGGCGAATCGTGTTTGCGCCTTCGATGCGTGCCGCCTAGAGTGACGGCCAAGAATTAAAAGTGATCCGTTGAATGGATCCATCGCAAAGTCCCGGAGGGAAGGCCATGGCCAGGCAACATCTTCGGGGTTCAAGGATCGGGGATCGCGCCTGAAGGCGCTCCTACTGCCGCTCCTACCCTCCATAAATCATTCGGATT
>JBIJCV010000228.1:0-3876 GCA_044344525.1 Gammaproteobacteria bacterium
TCGCTCACGTTCAGTGCCCCGCAGACTTGCTGACGTTATCCAGGATCTCGTCAACCTTTGCCGGCGTCAGATTCTCGTGATACTTGTGATCCACCATCATCATCGGGGCACCACAGCAGGCAGCCAGGCACTCTTCTTCACGCTTCAGGTAGAACTGGCCGTCCGCCGTGCTTTCACCGACCTTCACGCCCAGTTTCTTTTCCAGATATGCAAGGATGTTTTCACCACCACGAAGCATGCAGGAAATATTCGTGCATACCGAAATACTGTGCCGCCCGACCGGCTTCGTCTCGAACATCGAATAGAAGGCTGCTACCTCATACACCTGTATGGGCGGCAGGCCGAGATACCCGGCAATCGCATCCATCAACTCGGGTGTCAGGAAGCCGTGGTTTTCGTGCTGGGCCGCGTGCAGGGCGGCGATCACTGCCGAGCGCTGCCGACCTTCCGGAAAGCGCGCAATCCAGCGATCGATCTCGGCACGCAAGTGCTCAGACAGGATGTTCCCGGGTTCCATTCAGCTCAGTCTCTTTGCGGCATACATGGCTAACGATCCACCTCGCCAAACACGATGTCCTGTGTACCAATCACCGCAACAACGTCTGAAAGCATGTGACCGACCACCATCTCGTGCATCGACGACAGATGTGCAAAACCGGGCGCCCTGATCTTGAGCCGGTAGGGCTTGTTGGCACCATCAGACACGAGATACACGCCAAACTCGCCCTTGGGGTGCTCGACCGCGGCATAGGCCTCGCCAGCAGGAACCGTATAGCCTTCGGTAAACAGCTTGAAGTGATGAATCAGAGACTCCATGTCGCCCTTCATCTGCTCGCGGCTTGGCGGTCCGATCTTGTGATCGTCCGTCATCACCGGACCCGGGTTGATCCGCAACCAGTCGATGCACTGGCGAATGATGCGGTTCGACTCACGCAACTCCTCCATCCGCACCAGATAACGGTCGTAGCAGTCGCCATTTGTGCCTACAGGGATATCGAAATCCAGATCCGCATAGACCTCGTAAGGCTGCTTCTTGCGCAGATCCCAGGCGATACCCGAACCACGCAGCATCGGCCCGGTAAAACCGAGTTGCAATGCGCGCTCCGGGCTGACCACACCGATATTGACAGTGCGCTGCTTCCAGATGCGGTTGTCGGTCAGCAGCGTCTCATACTCATCCACGCAGGCCGGGAATCGCACGCAGAAGTCTTGCAGGAAGTCGAGCATGGAGCCTTCGCGAGCCTTGTTCAGGCTGCGCAGCTTTTTGTCATTGCGCCACGCAGACGGCTGAAACTTCGGCATCGTATCGGGCAGATCGCGATATACGCCACCGGGCCGGTAATAGGTCGCGTGCATGCGCGTACCTGAAACTGCTTCGTAGCAGTCCATCAGGTCTTCGCGCTCGCGGAAGCAGTACAGGAACATGGTCATCGCGCCAATGTCCAGACCATGCGCACCGAGCCACATCAGGTGATTGAGTATCCGCGTGACCTCATCAAACATCACCCGGATGTACTGCGCGCGTATCGGCACATCGACACCCAGCAGTTTCTCGATCGCCAGCACATAGCCATGCTCGTTGCACATCATGGACACGTAATCGAGGCGGTCCATGTAGCCAATGCTCTGGTTGAAAGGCTTGCTTTCGGCCAGTTTCTCGGTGGCCCTGTGCAGCAGGCCCACATGCGGATCAGCCCGCTGTACCGTCTCGCCATCCATCTCGAGCACGAGACGCAATACCCCATGCGCCGCCGGATGCTGCGGTCCGAAGTTGATCGTGTAGTTCTGGAACTCAGCCACGCGGTGGTCCTGACGTTTTCAGATCCGGCTCATAGCGGTGGTCGTCACGGATGACCCGCGGAACCAGTGTGCGTGGCTCGATGCTCACCGGCTGGTAGACCACGCGGCCCTGCTCCGGGTCGTAACGTACCTCTACATTTCCCGACATCGGGAAATCCTTGCGGAACGGGTGACCGATGAATCCGTAATCGGTGAGGATCCTGCGCAGATCAGGATGCCCGTCAAACAGGATGCCGTACAGGTCAAAAGCCTCACGCTCATACCAGTTGGCTGAGGCCCATACATCGATGACGGATGGCACGACCGGTGGATTGTCCACACCCGTGTATACGCTCAGACGGAGGCGGTAATTTTTGCTGACCGACAACAGGTGATACACCACGGCAAAACGCCGCGGATCAAACTGCTGGGCCGGATCAGGAAGAACAGTGGCACGCACCGCTGCCCGACTGAAGCCGCTGCTGCTGGCATCCTGCGTTTCCCACTCGCCCTGCCCCCAGGTCAGGTAATCGACACCACACAGGTCGATGAGCATCTCGAAAGCAAAGTCGTCACGCAAAATCCGGCATACATCGACCAGATCAGTCAATGCAACTTCAAATCCCAACTCGCCACAGCGCGATTCCACCCTCTGCAGGCGCACGCCAAAACGCTCGCCAAGTGCAACAAGCAATGCTTCTGTACGCACACTCATTGAAGAACCATCCCGCCTGCTGCTCGCATATCAGGTCAACGCGCGATGGTATTGGTGCGCCGGATCTTGTTCTGCAACTGCAGAATGCCGTAGATCAGCGCTTCCGCGGTCGGCGGGCAGCCAGGAACATAGACGTCCACTGGGACGATGCGATCACAGCCACGGACGACGGCATAGGAGTAATGGTAGTAACCACCGCCATTGGCGCATGAACCCATGGAGATGACCCAGCGAGGCTCGGTCATCTGGTCATAGACCTTGCGCAGGGCCGGCGCCATCTTGTTGGTCAGCGTACCCGCAACGATCATCACATCGGCCTGACGCGGGCTCGGCCGGAAAATCACCCCGAAGCGATCAAGGTCATAGCGGGCAGCCCCGGCCTGCATCATCTCGACCGCGCAGCAGGCCAGACCAAAGGTCATCGGCCAGAGCGAACCGGTGCGGGCCCAGTTGATGAGGTTATCCAGCCCGGTTACCACAAAACCGCGCTGCTGCAGAATCTCCGGTACTGGGCGTTCTAGTCCCATTCCAGAGCTCCCTTCTTCCACTCGTAGACAAAACCGACTACCAGAATCACGAGAAATATGCCCATGGCAAGGATTCCGGCCAGACCAGTCGCCTCAAGGGTGATCGCCCAGGGAAACAGAAATGCAATTTCCAGATCGAAGACAATGAACAGAATGGCGACCAGGTAGTAGCGGACGTCGAAGCGCATGCGGCTGTCCTCGAAGGGCTCAAAGCCGCATTCGTAGGGTGACAGCTTCTCGGCATACTTCTGCCCGTTACCGATCAGAAAACCGAGGCCAAGCAGAACCAGGCCGATTCCCATGGCCACACAAATGTAAACGTATATTGGCAAATAGTTGTTCAGCACGGGCGCTCCTTCGACCCACGACTGAGCAGCGAATTGCGGCTCGCTGTTCTACTGATCTGTTGGTGCCGACGGCGAGACTCGAACTCGCACAGCTTTCGCCACCGCCCCCTCAAGACGGCGTGTCTACCAATTTCACCACGTCGGCACTCGGAAAAAAATCAATCTGTCTGCTTGCTTGCAGGCGCAGGAACTCCGGATGCCGGTACCGGGGGTAATGCCGGCACTGAATCCATCGGCACCTGCGCATCTGTCGCCGGAGGCCCAACCACGGGTACGCCCTGATCAGGTGTCACAACCGAATCTGCAGCGACATCAATTACGCTTTGTGGAGTCTCACGCTGGGTACCCAGGTAGGCGAGTCCCAGGCTGGTACAAAAGAAAATTGCCGCGAGGATGGCTGTAGACCGCGAGAGGAAATTAGTCGACCCGCGCGCGCCGAACACTGTGCCTGAAGCGCCCGAGCCGAACGCTGCACCTGCATCAGCTCCCTTGCCACGCTGAATAAGGA
>JBIJCV010000229.1:0-3875 GCA_044344525.1 Gammaproteobacteria bacterium
CGGGTTGGCTGAAGTCGTGAAGTACGGGCTGATTGCCGATGTGGCGTTTTTCGACTGGATCGAGGCCCACACCCAAAGCCTGTTGCAGCGCGACCCGGCCGCCTTGCGCCATGTGCTGCGCCGCTGCTGCGAACTCAAGGCGGAGATCGTCGCCCAGGACGAACGCGAGCATGGCCGCCGTGCGCTGCTCAATCTCGGCCATACCTTTGGTCATGCGATCGAACTGCATGCCGGCTATGGCGAGTGGCTGCATGGTGAGGCGGTGGCCGCCGGCACCTGCATGGCTGCAGCATTTTCCCAGCGCCTTGGCACCATCGACAGCGCCGCAGTCGAGCGCGTCCGCCGTCTGTTCAGCCGGCTGAAGCTGCCGGTGGACCCGCCGGGTATCGATCCGGGGAAGTTTCTGGCGGCGATGGGCATGGACAAGAAAGTGATTGCCGGGCAAATCCGGCTGGTCTTGCTGGACCGTATCGGTGTCGGTCGCATCACTGCTGACTATGCGCCGCATGAGCTCGCCGACTTTCTGCGTGAGCAGTTCGTGCGGTGAAGAAGGCGCGGCCGCGTATCCGGCGTACCGGATCGGGTGTTGGCCTCGCCTGCCATGCGGCCAGCAGGGAGTCCGGTCGAGGCCGGCAGTATCCGGAGCCGGCACATGCCTGGCGCGGTGAATACCAGCGCGACCGCGATCGGGTGATTCACTCCGGCGGCTTCCGCCGGCTGGTCTACAAAACCCAGGTATTCATCAATCACGAGGGCGATCTTTACCGCACCCGTCTCACCCACTCGCTTGAAGTTGCGCAGATTGCCCGCACCGTCGCCCGTGCCCTGCATCTGAATGAGGATCTGGTCGAGGCCATCGCGCTGGCACACGATCTGGGTCACCCACCGTTTGGTCATGCGGGCGAGGATGCGCTGGATGACTGCATGAAACCGTGGGGTGGTTTCGAACACAATCTTCAGTCGCTGCGGGTGGTGGATGAGCTCGAAGACCGTTACCTTGCGTTTCCGGGACTGAATCTCTGTTTTGAAACCCGTGAAGGCATACTCAAGCACTGCTCACGACGCAACGCGCGCCGGCTCGGCAGCGTGGGCGAGCGGTTTCTGCTGCGGCAGCAGCCCGGACTGGAAGCACAGGTGGTCAATCTGGCGGATGAGATCGCCTACAACAATCACGATGTGGACGACGGTTTGCGCTCAGGACTGCTGACCGAGGCAGCGCTGTGCGCGGTACCGTTGTTCCGGCGTCACCATGCGCCGGTGCTGAAAGCCCATCCGCACGCTTCCCGCCGCGCGCTGATCCACGAGACCATCCGCGGCATGATCAACGAGGTGGTGACCGATCTGGTAACGACCACGCGCAGCAACATCGCCGCCCATGAGCCGCAATCCATCGACGATGTGCGGGCGTTGAAGTACCCGTTGGTGGAACTGAGCCCGGCGGCAGGTTCAGCGCACCTGGCGCTGAAGCGCTTTCTGCACCGGCACCTGTACCGGCATGAACGCGTGCTCGATGTGACCTCGCGTGCGCAGCAGATGCTGAAAGAGTTGTTTGGCTGTTACATGCACAGCCCTGAAGTGATGCCGGTGGAGCACTCGACGCGGGCGCATCAGTGGCAGGCCGAGCGTGGCGAACCGGGCCGCGCGCTTGCGGTGGCAGACTATGTGGCCGGCATGACCGACCGCTATGCTTATGCCGAGTACCGACGCCTTGTTGATGTCAAAGCAGAGACCCGGGAACTGTAGCCAGCCATGAAACCACCAGCCGGAAAACGCGCAAGACTCACCGAGGGCCCGGTCAGCAAGGCGATCCTCTCGCTGATGCTGCCGATGATGCTCGGCATGGTTGCCATTCTGACCAACAATCTCGCCGGCGCGTTCTTCATCGCCAGGGTCAGCACCGAGCAGCTCGCAGCCATCAGCTTCACCTTTCCGGTCAGTTTCATCGTCGGAGCGATGGCGATGTCGCTGGGTATCGGCACCTCTTCGGTGGTATCCAGGCTGTTCGGGGCAGAGGATCGGGACCAGATCAAGCGCATTACCACGCATGCCATGCTGCTCGGCGTGCTGTGCGGGCTGGTGATTCTCGCCGTCGGCCTGCTGACCATCGATCCGGTGTTCCGGCTGCTCGGTGCGGATGAAAACATCCTGCCGTACATCCATCGCTATATGCGCATCTATTACTGGGGCGGCATCTTTCTGGTTGCGCCGATGATCGCCAATTCCGTGTTGCGCGCGGCCGGAGACGCCAAGCGGCCGGCGATGATGATGTCCATGGCTGCCTTGCTGAACATCTGCATCGACCCGATACTCATCTTCGGCCTGTTCGGCTTCCCGCGCATGGAGATCGAGGGCGCCGCACTTGGTGGCGTGATTGCCAACATCCTGACCATGTGCGCCTCGGTGTTTTTCGTCATGTACCGCGAGCGTCTGGTGAATACCAGATCGCTGGACACCCACCTCATCATGGACTCTTGGCGGCGCATCTTGCATGTGGGCCTGCCATCGCTGACCAGCAGCCTTGTTGCCCCGGTCACGACCGCCTTCATCACGCATCAGATTGCGACCTTCGGCCAGGCTTCGGTTGCCGGCTTTGGCATCGCTTCGCGTATCGAAGGGCTGTCGCTGCTGGCGATGATGGCGCTGTCAGCGGCCATGACACCGTTCGTCGGCCAGAACTTTGGTGCCCGGCGACTTGATCGCGTCGGCGACGGCATCCGCTTTGCCTACCGGTTTTCGCTGATTTACGGACTGGCGATCGGTGCGTTCATGCTGCTCTTCGGTGGCTATATCGTCGATCTGTTCGGCGTGCAGGGCGCAGCCAGGGACACGGCACTGCTGCATATGCATGTGGTGCCGGTCAGCTATATCGCGCTCGGCTGTGCCATGACCGTGAATGGTGCGCTGAATGCGCTGGGCAAGCCGGTAGCGGCGATGTGGATTTCGCTGTCGCGTACCATCGCCGTGTATGCGCCGCTGGCCTGGTTGCTGTCACAGTTCTTTGGCTTGATCGGCATCTTCATTGCCGCAGCATCCGCCAATGCGATCGCTGGCGGAATCGGTGTGTTCTGGTTACGTCTCGTCTACCGCGAGGCGGTAGATGACAAGCCGGCTACGCCTCCTCCTGCGTAGCGGTTTTTTTCTTGCGGCCCGGGCTCAGGTGCACCCGGCCGGTCTTGCCACGGCGACGTTCGTTGAGGCGCTCGACGATTTCCTTTACCGAACGTTCGATGTGTGCATGGCTACCCTGCAGGTGGCCAACGATGGTGTTGTGCCCCTGCGTAATCACGTAGCGATGCCAGTTGCTCGTATCCACACCGGAAGGCGGTTCAGCCTTGGTGATCGATTGCAGGGCAAAGGGATCAGCGTCCAGCGGCGAAGGCTGGCGGAGGGGGATGGGAGCGGCCATACGTCAGGATACGCTGTTTCACGGCCGGCCGCGACGTCCGGGGGCATCGGGCCGGTTTTATGACCGCCGGCACAGATTGATCCGGGCCGCCAATTTAACCTATTCGGCCATGGAGAACCGGCGCAACTACTACCGTATCCTGCACGTTCAGCCGGACGCGCCCACGGAAATCATCAAGTCCAGTTACCGGACCCTGATGCAGAAACTGCGCATGCACCCCGATCTGGGCGGCGATCAGTGGAGCGCTACACTGATCAATGAAGCCTATGAAACCCTGATGAACCCGAACAAGCGGGCCGACTATGACCAGCAGGGGACCAGGGGGCCGGTCGTTGCTGCAGATGCTTCGATCACCGCAACCGGGCGTCTGCTGGCCTGCGTTTATTGCCGTACAGCACACGGCTATACCGGACAGATTCCGCGCGAGGCCATGTGCACGGCCTGCGGCAGTCCGCTGCAGCCGGCTTCC
>JBIJCV010000230.1:0-3838 GCA_044344525.1 Gammaproteobacteria bacterium
TATCCGCAGCTGCAGGTGGTTGGCGGCAATGTCGTGACTGCAGATGCCGCGAAGGCGCTGGTCGACGCGGGTGCTGATGGCGTCAAGGTGGGCGTCGGTCCGGGCTCGATCTGCACCACGCGCATCATCGCTGGTGTCGGTGTGCCGCAGATCACGGCGGTCGCGAATGTGGCGGCGGCGCTGGAAGGCAGCGGCGTGCCACTGATCGCCGATGGCGGCATCCGCTATTCAGGCGACTTTGCCAAGGCGATTGCAGCGGGCGCGCACTGCACGATGATCGGCGGCCTGTTCGCCGGGACCGAAGAGGCGCCCGGTGAGGTCGAGTTGTATCAGGGCCGCTCCTACAAGTCCTATCGCGGCATGGGCTCGCTCGGTGCAATGGCCCAGCGTCACGGTTCTTCGGATCGCTACTTCCAGGATTCCTCGGCCGAACTTGAAAAACTGGTGCCCGAAGGCATCGAGGGCCGTGTGCCCTACAAGGGTGCGCTCACCACCATCGTGACGCAGCTGGTCGGCGGTCTGCGCGCGGCGATGGGCTATACCGGCTGTACGAATATCGAAGAGCTGCGCAGCAAGACGCAGTTTGTGCGCATTACGGGCGCCGGCATTCGCGAGAGTCATGTGCACGATGTCACGATGACCAAAGAGCCGCCGAATTACCGGATGGAGAGTTGACGGAGTCCTGTCGGTGAATGCAGCAGCGCTATCTGCCCGTGAAGCCGTCCGGGGCGATCTGACGGCCCGGCGTATCCTGATCCTCGACTTCGGTTCCCAGTACACCCAGCTCATCGCGCGTCGTGTGCGTGAGGCCGGGGTGTACAGCGAGATTCTGCCCTGGGATATTGAGGCGGCCGCGATCCGCGACTATGCGCCGGCCGGCGTGATCCTGTCCGGTGGTCCGGAGTCGGTGATCTCGGTATCGACCTTCAGCGATGTCACACCGGTGATTTCGCCACTGGTTTTTGAACTCGGCGTGCCGGTACTCGGCATCTGCTACGGCATGCAGGCGATGGCGGCACAGCTCGGTGGCCAGGTCGAGGCTTCGGCGCATCGCGAGTTTGGCTATGCGGTCGTCCAGCCTGCGGCCTCAAACCGCCTGCTCGAGGGGCTCGCCGATGTGGCCCATCCCGATGGCGTGCCCGCGCTCAATGTCTGGATGAGTCACGGTGATCGCGTCGCACGGCTGCCGGCCGGATTCCGCGCCATCGCCAGCACGGCCAATGCACCGCTTGCCGGGATGGCGGATGAAAGCCGCAATTTCTACGGGCTGCAGTTCCATCCCGAAGTAACCCATACCGAGCACGGCCAGCAGATCATCGAGCGTTTCGTGCGCGACATCTGTGCCTGTCCGGATACCTGGCGCGCCGGCAACATCATCGCCCGCGAAATCGACAGCGTGCGTGCGCAGGTCGGCCACGACCGCGTGCTGCTCGGCCTCTCCGGCGGCGTTGATTCCTCGGTCGTCGCGGCGCTCCTGCATCGTGCGCTGGGCGAGCAGTTGTTGTGCGTGTTCGTCGATACGGGTTTGTTGCGCCTCGATGAAGGCGATCAGGTGATGGCGATATTCGCCGAACATCTGGGCGTGCGCGTGATCCGCGTGAATGCCGGCGAGCGCTTTCTTTCTGCACTGGCCGGCGTCGACGATCCGGAAGCCAAGCGCAAGATCATCGGCCGACTGTTCATCGAAGTCTTCGACGAGGAGGCCGCGAAGCACACCGACATTCGCTGGCTGGCGCAAGGCACGATCTATCCGGATGTCATCGAGTCGGCTGGTTCCAAGACCGGCAAGGCGCATGTCATCAAGTCGCACCACAATGTCGGCGGGCTGCCCGCACACATGAAGCTCAAGCTCATCGAGCCGGTGCGCGAACTCTTCAAAGACGAGGTGCGCAAGATCGGCGTCGAACTCGGTCTGCCACGCGAGATGGTTTACCGGCATCCGTTTCCCGGGCCGGGTCTGGGCGTGCGCATCCTCGGCGAGGTGCGTCAGGAGTTCGCCGATCTGCTGCGTCAGGCCGACCACATCTTCATTGAAGAACTGCGGCGTGCCGATCTCTATGACCAGGTCAGCCAGGCTTTTGCGGTATTCCTGCCGGTACGCTCGGTGGGCGTGATGGGCGACGGCCGCCGTTACGACTGGGTGATCGCCCTGCGCGCCGTCGAGACCATCGATTTCATGACTGCCCGCTGGGCACATCTGCCCTATGAGTTTCTCGATCACGTCTCGCGCCGCATCATCAACGAGATCACCGGTATCTCCCGCGTGGTCTACGACATCTCGGGGAAGCCGCCGGCCACCATAGAGTGGGAGTAGGAGCGGCTTCAGCCGCGAAACCCGTGCTCATCTCCGAACAGCCTCCCGTGAACAACAAACGATGACTGGAGAAGCCCGATGGCAATACCTTCCGTGATTTCCCTGCGCAGCATATTCCTCGCTGCATGCGTTGGTTCCATTGTCGTTTCTGCGCAGGCCGCAGAGGTGCCGCAGCCCGGTTCAACACGGAGTACGGTAACGGCCGTACAGAAGGCTCCGCTGCGCAAAGCTCGTGTCGCGCAGGGCGGTGGCGTGGAGCTGGTGGCATCAACGCTGAGCGATACAGAGCTGGCCGCGATTCGCCCTGATTACGAAAAGTTGAAGCCGCGCATGCGCAGCAATGCAGAGTAGCGCGAGCTGGACGTGTGACGGCCAACCTTCGGGCGGCGCATCTGCATGTGCTGGCAAATATCCCGGGTTACACTGACTGCCAATTCAGCTGAGCGGTTGTACAGGGCGTGGTGACTTGCGGTGTTCCCGGTATCGTTGACGATGCCGTATTCATGCGCCGTGCGCTGGAACTGGCGCGCAGTGCCGAGCTGGCTGGTGAAGTGCCGGTGGGTGCGGTGCTCGTTCTCGAAGGTGCGGTCATCGGCGAAGGCTGGAATCGTCCCATCAGCAGCTGTGACCCGAGTTCACACGCCGAGATCGAGGCCCTGCGGGCTGGCGCCCGCCAGCTTGGCAATTATCGGCTGGCGGGCAGCACGCTCTATGTGACCATGGAACCGTGCCCGATGTGTGCCGGTGCGATGATTCATGCGCGCGTCGCGCGCGTGGTCTACGGTACGCCGGATCTGCGTGCCGGTGCTGCCGGGACAGTCATCGATGTGCTGGGCAGTGCTGCTGCGAATCATCGCGTCAGTGTGACGGGTGGCGTGCTGGCAGATGAGTGCCGCGAACTGCTGCAGGCATTCTTCCGTGCCCGCCGGGGTTCCACCCCGGCAGTTTAGTCGCTGCAGCTTGCGATCATTGCGCAATCCGGATAAGCCGGATACCCCGAAACGCCTAGAGTCATGGTCGGCAAATATGCCGGCCCAACCGGCATCCAGGAGAGAGTTATGCGCAAGGGTGCTTCACCAGCGGCGATGATGGATCACAACCTCTGGATTGGTGGCGAGTATGTGCCATCAGAATCCGGCGCTTGTTTTGTTGACCGCAATCCCGATGACGATGCGCCGATCGCCCGTATCGCGGAGGCGACGGTACACGATGTTGATCGGGCTGTGCAGGCGGCCCAGACGGCATTTCACAGCTATCGCAAGACGCTTGCCCGCGAACGCGAAGGCTGGTTGAGTCGTGCGGCAGGGATCCTCGACAGTCGCAGGGACGAGTTGGTGGAGATTCTTGTCGACGAGGTGGGTTCGCCGGTTGGCAAGGCGCAATTCGAGGTTGAGTATGCGATCGGTTGCCTGCGTGCCGCAGCGGGCGTAACCCGGCGGGTGACTGGCCAGACCCTGCCATCAGATGTGCCCGGTCGCTTCAGCATGAGCGTACGCCAGCCGCTTGGTGTGGTTGCAGCCATTT
>JBIJCV010000231.1:0-3831 GCA_044344525.1 Gammaproteobacteria bacterium
TGGCACCGGAAAGGTTGATGGAGCATAGCGCCAGACGCTCGCGCTCATCGGCCTCGGAAACCAGCCACAGGAAGGCATGCTCGACGACCCAGCGGTCGATATTCGAAATCAGCCCGTAGCGCTCTGCTGCAGAAATGAACAGGTCGGGCGAAACCAGCAAACCCGCTTCATCGCGCATGCGCAGCAGGATCTCGTAATGCGAGCCGGCTTCTTCGCTCTGCAGCGGCTGTATGGTCATCCGATACAGCTCGAAGCGGTCTTCCTCCAGCGCATTGTTGATGCGCGCTGCCCACTGCATCTCGCGCCGCCGCCGCATCAGATCGATATCGTTCTGCCGGAAACAGTGGATACGGTTGCGCCCCGCCTCCTTGGCGGCCTGACAGGCGCTGTCGCCCGCAGCGATGAGCGTCGCCACACTTTCATTGTCGCCGGTAATCGGCACCACACCGATACTGACGCCGAGCCGGAACGTCCGCTCGTCCCAGCTGAACTTGTGTTCGCGGATCGCCTCGCGCAGCATCTCGGCGGTACGCATCGCCTCCTCCGGGCTGCAGGCTTCGAGGAGCAGGCCGAATTCATCGCCACCAAGCCGCGCCAGCGTGTCGCGCCAGCGGATCTTGGCCGTCAGCAACGCACTGATCTGCGTCAGTAGCGTATCGCCGGCTCCATGCCCGCAGGAATCATTGATGATCTTGAACTGGTCAAGATCCAGATAGAGCAAGGCATAGGAGGTCTCGCGGGCCTTCGCGCTTTTCAGCGAGCGCTCCAGGCGGCTCTCGAACTCCCGGCGGTTCACAAGGCCGGTGAGCAGGTCATGACTCGCGTGATAGGACAGCCGCCGGTTCAGTTCCCGCGACTCGCTGACATCGTGAAAGACCAGTACGCCACCCGTCACGCTACCGCGGTCGTTGCGGATCGGCGAGGCGGTGCTCTCTATGTACAGCTCGTTGCCATCGCGCCGGATCAGCAGCGACGGTCGCACGGACTTGACCGAACGATTGCGCTTGATCGAACTCATTACCGGATTCTCGAGCGGCTCGCAGGTTTCCTCGTGGAAGCCGCGGAAGATCTCATCGACATGCCGACCGCTGGCATCATCGAGCTTCCAGCCGGTGAGTTCTTCGGCAACGGGATTCACGTACTCGACCACCCCTTCACCATCGGTCGTCACCACGCCGTCACCGATCGACTGCAGGGTAATCTGCGCGCTCTCCTTCTCGCGGAACAGCGCCTCTTCATAAACCTTCTGCTCGGTGATGTCGGTCTCTACACCGACCAGACGACGCAGCCGGCCCCGCTCATCAACCAGCGCCTTGGCGCGACAGGCGACCCAGCGCCACTCGCCATCCTTGCGCCGCATGCGATGCGTATGCTCAAAAATCCCGGTGTGGCCAGCCAGGTGCTCGCGCAGCTTTACTTGCAGCCGCGCAAGGTCATCCACATGCACTATCCGGCGCCAGTCGGGGGCAGAACGGGCCAGATCCTCATCGCTGTAGCCCATCATTGTCTTCCAGCGCGGCGAGTATTCGACGCAGTTGTTCACCGCATCGAAATCCCACATGCCGTCGTTGGCGGTCTGCTGCAACAGGCTCTCCAGCTCGTCGCGTTCGGCGATCTCCCGGGCCGAACGCAGCCGCTCAAGCCCGCTGGCACAACTCGAAGCCAGCAGCTTCAACAACAGGATGTGCTCGGCATTCCAGTTGACCTGGGGCTGACCGAAAAACAGCGCCATGAAGCCAGCCCGCCGGCCGCGTATGTCAAAGCCGATCAGCAGCACCGCACCACAGCCCAGCAGGGCCAGACGCGCAGCGTCAGCCGTCTGGACAACCGGCGGCAGCGACGTATCGCTGAAACCCCAGATGCGCAGATGCTGCAGGCGCTGATCCAGCCAGGGGAATTCGTCCATGGCCACACCGGTCAGGACTTCCGGATTGCAGATCGTGAAGGTACTTCGCGCCGTGATAACGCGATCGATATGCCGGCCGCCGTCGGCGAACAGCGCGACACAAGTCGCGTCGCAGCCGAGTTCCTCGCGCATCGTCTCCAGGGTAGTGGCCAGAACCTGATCAGCCTGCCCGGCAGTCATGTTCTGCAGATCGACCGCCAGCTTGGTGTAAACGACGTCCAGTCCACCCGCGGTACGCGAGCCCACGGCGTCCTGCATGCCGGTGATTGTCAGGTGATGATCCATGTCTGCGACGGATTCTGACATGCTTTCGTCCCAATACAACCTAAGCCGATGTAATCAATCGGGTTTGCAGTTCATCAGCAGATCCATGATGCTAGCCTGCCTTTTCCCACTGCTGCGACCGGAGCAGCCCTCTACATGTCAGGCATGCCTGCTGATATCACTGCGTGGACCCTCAGCTTTCTGGGCGTCGGCAATGCGGCTGCACCGGATCTCGGCTCCGCGAGCGTGGTACTCGAAGGCGATGGCGCACCGCTGCTCATGGTCGACTGTGGCCAGGAGGCGCTGAGTGCCTGCCTGACACGCTATGGGCAGCCGCCGCCCGCCGTGTTCATCACGCATGTACACATGGACCATGTGGCAGGCTTCGAGCGCCTGTTCATCAGTAATTTTTTCTCCGCTGGGGAAAAGCCGCGCACGCGTCTCTATGTACCCGCCATGCTTGTGCCATTGCTCCAGGGCCGCATCGCTGATTACCCCAACGTGGTCGCCGAAGGCGCGGCAAATTTCTGGGATGCCTTCCAGCTGATCCCGGTCAGCCACGGTTTCTGGCATGCCGGCTACTGGTTTGATGTGTTTCCGGTGCGCCACCACACACCCGGAACGGCTTACGGACTCTGTCTGCGCGGGGCATTCCTCTACAGCGGCGACACGCGGCCAATTCCGGAAATCATTGCGCAGTATGCCGACGGCAGCATGCCGCTGATCCACGACTGCGATCTGCATGGCAACCCCTCCCACACCGGCCTGCCGGATCTGCTGCGCGAATACACCGCCGAACAGATCCGGCAGATGGTGGTGTACCACTACGCTTCTCTTGCTGATGGCGCGGCGCTGACGGCCGCCGGGCTGCGCGTTGCAAAACCCGGCGAGCGCATGCGACTGCCGCAACCGGCAGATGCAGCCGAAGCGCATGCCGCCTCCGTAGCGCGCCGCCTGTCGCCGCCCGAAAGCTGAGTGGGGGCACCTTCTTGTAGGAGCGCCTTCAGGCGCGATATTTTTTGCGATCATTGTTGAAGATTTGGGAACAGCCACCATGCCACCCACCCCTCTTGCCAATGAAACCATCGCCAGGGCGGAAGTCGAAGCCATTATCCATGCCACCGCCGAGGCGTGGAACTCGCAGGACTTCGCGAACGTGCTCAAGCTGTGGGACCCGGCGGAACCCACACCGTTCTATCTCGCTGAGGAACAGGCTGACTGGTTCATCGGCTGGGAGCCGCTGAAGAACTACCTGGCCCCGCCGAAGCCCAGCCCTGCAGTGCAGGGCATCCGCGAAGAGATGCGCGAGATCCACATCAAGTTCATCAGCCCGGACCTGGCGCTCGCAGCCTGGTGGATGCATTTCGAAATGAAGATCATCGGCCGCAAGCCGATCGGCGAGGAGGTACGCGTGAGCGCCGTGCTGCGTCACACGGCTGACGGCTGGCGCTACATCCACTGGGCCGAGTCGCCCATGACCGGGTCCATGTATATGACCAGGCTGATGGAACGCGACGTGGACCATGACAAATTCCAGGCGTGCCACGAACGTTCCATGCAACGCTGGCAGCCCCGCTAGGCAGGTCCAACGCCGTAGGAGCGGCTTCAGCCGCGATATCATCGTTCCAGGACTTGGGATCGCGGCTGAAGCCGCTCCTACG
>JBIJCV010000232.1:0-3830 GCA_044344525.1 Gammaproteobacteria bacterium
GGAAACCGGCGGCCAGATCGAATCTCAGCTGATGCCCGAACACCGACAGCGTGCCGGTGCCGGTACGGTCGTCCTTGCGCACACCGTGGTTGCGCACGTGGCGCATCATGTCCAGATACTGTTGCAGAGCAAGACTCCCCCGGTTCAGCTGCGCGGCACAGTGTCCGGCCGGCGCAGCGCCAGCATCAGGATGACCAGCCCGGCCACCACCATCGGCAGCGAGAGCGCCTGACCCATGGTCAGCCAGCCGAAGGCCAGATAGCCGATGTGCGCATCGGGCAGACGGATGAATTCGACGGCAAAACGGAACAGGCCGTAGCCGAGCAGAAACAGCGCCGACACCGACATCACCGGTCGCGGCCGCGCCGAATAGATCCACAGGATCAGGAACAGCGCCAGCCCCTCCAGCCCGGCCTGGTAGAGCTGCGAAGCATGCCGTACCTGGCCATCCACCAACAGCCCCCAGGGCACCGTCGTCTGGGCACCCCAGAGCTCGCCGTTGATGAAGTTGCCGATGCGGCCCGCGCCGAGCCCAATCGGCACCAGCGGCGCGATGAAATCCGTGAGCCTGAAAAAACGGCAATCCAGCTTGCGGGCATACAGCCACATGGCGACCAGCACGCCGATGAAGCCGCCATGGAAGGACATGCCGCCTTCCCAGATGCGCAACAGGTTGAGCGGGTTGTCGAGGATCTGGTCGAAACCGTAGAACAGCATGTAGCCGATCCGGCCACCAAGGATCACGCCGCAGGCGGCGTAGAAAATCAGGTCATCGATCTGCGCCGGCGTAACCGGTGAATCCGAACGCAGCGCCCGGCGCCGCGCCAGTATCCACGCGCCCACAAAGCCGACCAGATAGGTGATGCCGTACCAGCGCACGGCCAGCGGGCCAAAATGCGTGCCCCAGGGCAGGGTAAATTCGAGCGGAATCCGGAACGCGACCGGATCAAAATGAGGGTAACTGAGCATGCCCGCCAGTTTAACGCAGGCGCGGCGGCAGGAGCGCCCGTAGGAGCGTCTTCAGGCGCGAATCTTTGATTGCAATTAATAATCGCGCCTGAAGGCGCTCCTGCCCCGGATCGCGGCTGAAGCCGCTCCTACTTCGCCGGCAGCGGCGTGCTCTCCTTCGCGTACACGCTGAAGCTCGAGTCGTTCTTGCTGCCCCAGCTGCTTGCCGGCGGCGCCTGGAAGTATTCCGGCAGGCGTTCCTCGGTGATCTTGCGCAGGCCGGCCGGCAACTGGTCGATGCCGCTCAACTTGGTCATGAAGGTGCGGAACAGCAGCGAGCCCTCGGTCTGACCCTGCCGCATCCACGGCAACCACGGACCGACCCGCGTCCAGGTACCGGAGTAGTCGGTGCTGGTCGTGTCCGGATTCTCCACATCGGGAAGATTGGCAACGCGCTGGAAGATCTCGGCGATGCGCAGCACCTTGCCAGCGGACTCGCGCGGCCATTTCTCGGGGGTGAGCTCGCTCGGGAAGGCCACGTGCACCTCGAAGTTCGAGAACACCTTGTCGCCGAAGGTCTGCCATTCCAGCCGCAACGGAACCGCCAACAGTTTGCCATCGAAATCCATTTCAATCGCGGTGCCCACCTTCTTGTCGACGATCAGGTGTGCATTCACCGTCAGGTTGTGGATCGGCTTCACGTCGCAGACTTCCTTCGTGTACGGATTGGTCCACTTGTCGATGAACGCGCCGGTCTTCAAGTCCTTGTAGAAGGCGCATTCGCGGTTGAACACCTTGAAGGAGCCATCCGGCTGCACCTCGGTGCGCACCACGCCAAAACCCTCGACGCCGATCAGCGGCATCAGCGGCCGGTTGCGCTGCGTGTCGCCGAAAATGGTGCCGCCAAACCAGCCCGCGGTTTCCTTTTTCGGATCCAGGTCACCGGTCAACTTGATGAAGGCGCGCAGGCTCTGGGCCGGATCGGCCAGATTGACGGGTACGCGCCGCGGCGTTGCCGCCTGCAGCTGGTTCGAGCCCGTGCAGCCACCCAGCAGCAGCCCGCCACCGACTGCGCCGCCGGCCATCAGCAGCGAATTCAGCGCTTCACGCCGACTGTGCGGCTTGCTCATCCAGTCACTGTTCATCTTTTTTCTCCTGTGTGGGCGTGGCAGAAAGGGGACGCTTTCCTTTCCTGAGGTTATTGAAAGGGTAGCGTCACCTTTGCGGGCTTTCTACTTACCGACGGCCTGCGGATGACCATTCCCGGGCAGGGGGCGCTTCAGCTTGTTGAGCCTGAAAATGGGCGGCGTCCCCAATCCGCCGGGGGTCATGCAAATAGAAACTGTTGATTGTGGACAGTTTATCCAGGAGACAGTTACCGCACCATCATGAGGAAATGCATCCCAGTCTCTTGACTGAATATCCCTAAATGAGGATAGTCGTGTCGCGTAGCCGTCCTGCACCTGGAGAGAAGCCGGTACTGTGGGTTGGGCCCTCAAAACGCGATCTGCTCGACTTTCCCGCGCCGGTCATCAACCGGATTGGCATGGCCTTGGCGTTTGCACAGTTTGAGGCGAAGCATCCCAGCGCCAAACCATGGCGAGGTGCAGGACCAGGGATTTTTGAAATCGTGCAGGATTTTTCTGGCAATACGTATCGTGGGGTATATACGGTGCGCTTTCCCAGGGCGATCTGTGTTCTGCATTGTTTTCAGAAGAAGTCACCGCATGGAATATCCACCGCAAGGCCGGATATCCAACTGATTCAGTCACGCCTGCGTGTCGCGCAGATTGAGTACGAGAAACGCTATGGTCCAGTCGAAACCTAAGCAAACCCAGGTCGAGTGGGGATCAGGCAATGTCTTTGCCGATCTGGGCCTGCCAGACGCAGGCGAACTGCAGCACAAAGCGCGACTCGGTGTACTGATCCATCAGTCGATACGCGAACAGGGCCTGTCTCAAATCGAGGCAGCGCGTGTACTCGGGGTTAATCAGCCAAAAATTTCGGCATTGATGAACGGCAAAATGGACGGCTTCTCACTGGAGCGTTTATTACTGTTTTTGAGCGCCCTTGGTCACGACGTGAAGCTGACAATCAGCGATCGGACGACATCGCACAAAGCAGGACGATTGCTGATCGCCACTGCGAAGCCTGACCGCAGCACACGGCAACGAGACAGACACTGACCAGCTAACGCTGCCGCACGGCGACCATACTAAACTGCCGCCCTGATGAATGCCCCCGCCCCAACCGCCCTGCCCATCACCGCCGCACTCCCCGAACTGGCGGCGGCTTTGTCGCGCGGCGGATTGGCTGTTCTGCAGGCGCCGCCCGGCGCGGGCAAGAGCACCGGGGTACCGCTGGCGCTGCTCGATGCGCCGTGGCTGGCGGGTCAGCGCATGTTGCTGCTGGAACCGCGGCGCCTCGCCGCCCGGGCAGTGGCCAACCGCATGGCGAGCCTGCTCGGTGAAACGGTGGGCGAAACCGTCGGCTACCGGATGCGGCTGGATACCAAAGTCGGGCCGCGCACGCGCATCGAAGTCGTCACCGAAGGCATCCTGACCCGGCAACTGCAGCGCGACCCGGCGCTCGAAGGCGTGGGCCTGGTGATTTTCGACGAGTTTCACGAACGCAGCCTGCAGGCGGATCTGGGGCTTGCGATGACACTAGATGTGCGCCGCCAGCTGCGGCCAGAGCTGCGCCTGCTGGTGATGTCGGCGACGCTGGATGGCGAGGCGGTCAGCCGGCTGCTCGACGCTGCGCCGCTGATCTCTGCACCGGGACTGTCGTTTCCGGTCAGCACCCGTTATGCCGAGCGCGACAGCAGCGACTACCTCGACCGCCAGGTCGCCGCCGCGATCCATCGCGCGCTGCGTGAGGAT
>JBIJCV010000233.1:0-3816 GCA_044344525.1 Gammaproteobacteria bacterium
CCACCCCGCATGACCTGTCGCGGGTGTGGGAGATCGAGTTCTATCAACCGCTAACCGGAATCAAGAAATGAAGCACCACCGTTTGCCAGCATCCTCCTCGCCGCGATGCCTGCCCTGCATTCTGGCGGCCATGGTCGTCTGCGCTTCCCCCGCGCTTCGAGCCGGCCCCGCACCCGACATGGCCACGGTGCCAGCCGATCTGCGGATCCCGGAACTCACCGACGGCCCCCCGGGCCCGGGTAAACGGGTAAGATTCAAACTTTTCGCAAGCACACCGCCGGTGGTCCTCTATCTGCCCACCGATTGGAGTCCCGAAAGAAAGTTCCCCGTGATCGTCGAACTGGCCGGCAATGGAAATTACAAGAACGCGTTCGGCGACATTAGCACCGGTCTCCCTGAGGGCAGCAGCCTCGGCTACGGGCTGAGCGAGGGGCGGGGCTGCGTGTGGGCCTGCCTGCCATTTCTCAACCACGCCGGTGATGCCGTTGCCACGACCTGGTGGGGCAATGCCCCGGACTATCAACCCGCCAGCACGGTGGCGTTTCTCAAGCGTGCCGTGCCCGCCCTGTGCGATCAGTTTTCCGGAGACCCCGGCCGCGTCATCCTCTGCGGCTTCTCGCGGGGTTCCATCGCAGCCAACGCCATCGGCCTGCACGACGACGAGATCTCCGGCTTGTGGCGGGGATTCGTCTGTTACAGCCACTACGATGGTGTCCGCGAAGGCTGGCCCTTTGCCGAATCGGACCGGCCAGCGGCCCGCAAGCGTCTCGCGCGCCTGGCCGGGAGGCCGCAACTGATCTGCCACGAGTCGGTCACCGGAGAACTCAACTTGGAAGCCTCTCGCCGTTATCTTGACCAGTCCGGGATCACCCGCGTATTCACCTTTCTCGAAACCGGTTTTCGCAATCACAACGCTGCCTGGGTGCTCCGGCCCTCGGCGGCACGAAGCGCCGCTCGCGAGTGGTTGTCACGGATTCTCCTCGAGCCTGCAGGCAATCATTCCGCATTGCCCGTCGGCTTCCGTCAGCCGCCGGCTGTTGCGCGGCCCCTCTGTTACTGGATTTGGATGAACGGCAATATCACCCGTGAGGGTATTACCGCGGATCTTGAGGCGATGGCCAAGGGTGGCATCGGAGGCGGCCTGATCTTTAATCTTGGAGGAGCCATCCATAAGTGCGAAACCCCAGACGGCCCGGCCGAGTACCTGAGTCCGCTCTGGCTCGACCTCGTGAAGCACGCTGCCAGCGAGGCAACCCGGCTCGGACTTGAACTCGGCATGCAGAACTGCGCAGGCTGGGCCACGACCGGGGGCCCGTGGATCACCCCTGAACTCGCGATGCAGAAGCTGGTCTCTTCCGAGGTGACACTCGAAGGCGGCAGGCGCATCGAGGAAAAATTGCCCCAACCGGAAGTGGTGCTCGGCTATTACCGCGACATCGCGCTCTTCGCCGTTCCCGCAACGATGGATAGCGGTTTCCGTGTCAGCCAATGGCAATCCAAGGCCGGACAACGCGGAGGCTACGCTGGCCGCCAACCGGACCTCAAACCGCTTCCAAAGGATGCAGCGATTCCGTTGGATTCGATCATCAATGTGACACCTCACTTGCGTAGTGACGGCACGCTCGCGTGGGATGCGCCCGCTGGACGCTGGAAGCTCATCAGGCTCGGACACACTCCGACAGCTATGACCAACTGTCCTGCGCCCGCCGCCGGTGCAGGCTTGGAAATCGACAAGCTCCGTCGCGAAGGTATGGATCTCCACTGGAAACAGGGCATCCAGCCTGTGCTCGATCATCTCGGTCCGCTTGTGGGCAAGGGCTTCAAGAGTCTCTTAATCGACAGCTACGAGGCTGGTCTCCATCACTGGACCCCGCGGATGCGCGAGGAGTTCCAGAATCGCCGCGGGTATGATCCCACGCCGTATCTGTTGGCGCTCACCGGCCGCGCTGTCGCTGACGGTCCGACCACCGAGCGTTTCTATTGGGATTTCCGGCGCACGATCGGTGACCTCTTCGCCGACAACTACTACGGCTACTTTGCGGAGCTCTGCCGTAACCATGGCTTGCTGTTTGCGACGGAACCCAACACCTCCTGTTTCGAGGGTTTGCAAGTGGGCGCCAAGGCCGACATCCCCATGGCAGAATTCTTTTGTAACGGCAGTTATTCATTTTCCATGCGCCTCTCCGCGTCGCTCGCGCATCTCCACGGACGTCCGGTCGCCGCGGCCGAAGCATTCACCGCAGGACCGCCGCTCGGCCGCTGGCTCAACCACCCGGGTTCGCTCCGGCGCGTCGGCGACCTCGCCTGGTCCGAGGGTATCAATCGTTTTGTGTTACACAGTTATGCGCACCAGCCGTGGATGGATCGCGTGCCGGGCATGACCATGGGCCAGTACGGCTGCCACTTCAGCCGCAATTCGACTTGGTGGAAACCGGGCAGCGCTTGGCTGAAGTATATCGCCCGTTCCCAGTTCCTGCTGCAGGCGGGTGAACCTGTGGCGGACGTCCTCTGTTTTGCCGGCAACGCCGCGCCGAATGGTGCCGCTGATCGCGATGATGTCAAGGCCGCGGGGTATGATTACGATGGCTGCGGTACTGACATCCTCTACGCCCTGAAGGTTAAAGATGGTGATGTGGTTCTGCCCTCTGGCAAGCGCTATAGGCTCCTGATGCTGCCTGAGCATCCCTTTCACACCCCGGCCTTCGCCAGCAAACTGCGCGAGCTGGTGCGCGACGGCGCCACCGTCGTTGGACCGAAACCGCTGCACATCCCAAGCCTTGGATGCTTCCCGGCCTCCGAGGAGTTGGTGCGCGACATCGGAGAGGAAGTCTGGGGAAGTTGCGATGGCAAGACCGTCACCTCGAATCGTTTTGGTAAAGGACAGGTTTTCTGGGGCATGTCGCCCGCTGCTGTTTTGGCCATGCTCAACGTTAAACCTGCCGTGCAAGTTTCCGCCGAAGTAACCCAGCTTGCCTGGATCCAGCGTCGCACGGAAGACGCGGACATCTTTTTTGTCTCCAACCAGTCCACCAACAACACGGTGTCCACCGTAATCGGTTTCCGCGCTTCCGGCAGGCAGCCGGAACTCTGGGATGCGGAGCAGGGGACCCTCAGCCCAGCCTCAGGCTGGAGAATCGACGGGGAGCATATCCAGGTGCCGCTTGAGCTGTTGCCGGAAAAATCACTCTTTGTGATTTTCCGTGATACAGGCAGGACAGCTACGAATCCCTGTGTGCGGGTCGAGGCTACGGAGAAGCTGGTACTCGGCGGACCCTGGACGGTCCGCTTCCAGCCAAACCGCGGCGCGCCTGCTGAGGCAACGTTTGAAAAACTCCTCTCTTGGAGCGAGCATGCGGATCCCGGCATCCGCTATTTTTCCGGCACCGCCACCACGTCGACCCGCTTCGACCTGCCAGAAGGGTTTCTGAAGGCAGGCCAGGAGGTCTGGCTTGATCTGGGCGAGGTGGCTGTGATGGCGGATGTCCGCGTCAACGGAAAGAACCTCGGCGTGCTCTGGCACCGCCCCTTCAGGGTCGAGGTCAGCAGCGCCCTGCGCCCCGGTTCGAACACGTTAGAGGTTGATGTCTCCAACCTCTGGGTCAACCGCCTCATCGGCGATGAGCAATTTCCCGCCGACTGCGAGTGGACGGAACAACATCTCACCCGCTGGCCGGACTGGCTGACCAGCGGCAAGCCGCGTCCCCAGCCATCCCGCGTCACCTTTACGACGTGGAAACACTGGCGTGCCAGCGACCCGCTCTTGCCCTCGGGCCTGCTGGGCCCTGTGACCCTGCGCTCTGCAACGTGGATCAAAGG
>JBIJCV010000235.1:0-3779 GCA_044344525.1 Gammaproteobacteria bacterium
CGCCTGCAAAACGGGGATGACGCATGCAACTCGATGCCGAACCAGGTTCCGGAAATTATATACAGTCGGTCACGCCGGAGATGGTGCGGATCAACGGTCAGGACTTTCACTGCCATGTCATCGTCAGCGCCGGGCGGATTATTGCCGACTGGCAACCGCGACCGATCGCCGAGTTGCGGGTAGAGGATTTCCAGGCAGTGCTCGACTGCCAGCCTGAAACAATCCTGTTCGGTACCGGCGCGAAACACCGCTTCGTCAGCAATTTCCTGCTCACGGCAATCATGTCGCAGGGCATCGGCTTTGAGGTGATGAGCACAGCTGCGGCCTGCCGCACCTACAACCTGCTGCTCGGCGAGGACCGGCAGGTGGTTGCGGCATTGCTGTTGCCGGAATCGTCCTGAGCGCTTCAGCGCGCCGGCAGCATGGTCAGCGGATCCAGTGGCTGGCCGATACGCCGGATCTCGAAATGCAACATCGCGCGCCGCGTGCTGCCGCCAGGCATCGGACCTTCACCCATCAGCGCAATTTGCTGACCGGCAGTCACCCGTACGCCTTCAGCGACCAGCCGTACCTGGTTGTAACCATAGGCGGTCAACCAGTTATCACTGTGCTTGATGATCAGCAATTCACCATAGCCGATCAGTCCGCTGCCTGAGTACACCACCTGACCGCCAGCAGCTGCCCGCACCGGGTCACCGACACGGCCGCCGATCTGTATACCCGAGGCAGTCAGCGGCGAGTCGCCATAGCGACTCAACACGGCACCGGCAACCGGCCACTGCCAGCGCGGTGGTGGCTCGACCGGTGGTTGCAGCGTCGCAGTTGACGATGCGACACCACCCGGTGGCGACAGGCGCAGCCGCTGACCCACCCGGATCAGCGTCCCATCGCCCAGATTGTTCCAGGCCGCCAACTGCTTCGCGTTCAGCCCGTAGCGACGGGCAATCGAGTACAGCGTTTCACCGTCACGGACAGTGTGAACTGCGGGGCGTGAGGCGGATGGAGCACGGTTGGCCGACGAAGCGCTGCGCCCTGAAGTTGACTCACTGCCACGCTCAGCCGTACCGCAGGCAGTCAGGCCCAACATCAGCAACAGAATGCAGAATAGCGGGCGGGTCACCCCATACCTTCGACAAGCGGGACAAAAGACACCTGCGACAGCAGCTCGCGCTGCAGACCGTCGGGCGTGCGCGTCACCCGCAGCAGATCCTGCTGACCAGCCGGACCCACCGGAATCACCAGCCGACCACCCGGCGCGAGCTGCTCCAGCAGGGCCTCAGGCACCTCTGCCGGTGCCGCGGCGACCAGAATCGCATCGAAGGGCGCCTGCCCGGGCCAACCCTGAAAACCATCCCCATGCCGGTAACGGATATTTCCGAAGCCCAGCTCATTGAGCCGGGTACGGGCTGCCCGCTGGATGCCCGCGAGGCGCTCGATGGTGTAGATCTGCCGGGCAAACGGCGACAGCACTGCGGTCTGGTAGCCACAGCCGGTACCGACCTCAAGCACCTTGCCGAGCGGCGTACCGCCGCCATTGCCACTGCCCGGTGCCGGCAGCAGCGCCTGCGTCATCAGTGCCACAACCCAGGGTTGCGAGATGGTCTGCCCCTGCCCGATCGGCAGCGCCGTGTCTTCATAGGCGCGACTGGCGAGTGCCTCATCGACAAAGAGATGTCGCGGTACGCTGCGGATACGCTCGAGCACTGCGGTATTGCTGATGCCGTTTTCACTGAGGCGCTGCACCAGCCGCTCGCGGGTGCGGGCCGACGTCATGCCGATACCGCGCGTGGTGGGCGGGCGGGTCACTTGGGCAACCAGCCAGCCAGCAGTTCCAGCCTCGAGCTGTGCGTAAGATCCAGCTGCAATGGCGTTACCGAAACATAGCCATGCTCGATGGCATGAAAGTCGGTACCCGGACCGGCATCCTGGCCTTTGCCGGCCGCACCGACCCAGTAGATGATCCGCCCCTTGGGATCGCGCGCCTGCACAACCCGCTCGGAACGGTGCCGGTAACCGAGTCGCGTGGCCTGAAACCCCTTGATTTGCGCCCAGGGGACATCGGGTACATTGATATTCAGTATCGTGTCTGCCGGCAATGGCACAGCCGTCAGTTGCTGGAACAGCGTGCGTATCGCCTGTCCTGCCGTATCGAAATGCCGGTGCTCACCGGTCAGCGATACGGCAATCGCCGGCAAACCCAGAAAACGCCCCTCTACGGCCGCTGCCACTGTGCCCGAATACAACACATCGTCACCCAGGTTCGCGCCGTGATTGATGCCGGCGATCACCATGTCCGGTTCGTGCTCCAGCAGACCGGTGATGGCCAGATGCACGCAGTCCGTAGGGGTGCCGTTGACGTAATGTATGCCTTCGCGCGTCCGACCGACGCGCAGCGGGCTTTCCAGGGTCAGCGAGTGGCTGGCACCGCTCTGGTTGCGATCCGGTGCCACCACGGTGATCTCGGCCAGATCAGCCAGGCTGAGGGCAAGCGTAGCGAGGCCATCGGCGAGATAGCCATCGTCATTACTGAGCAGCAAGCGCATTGTTGTTGAAAGCCGTGCGAAAATGGAATGCTAATGCATAGTGCACGAGTGGAGGAGCCCCGGTGAACCCCAGCGGTGAAAAAACACCCGATGCCGACCCGGATTCCGGTGCCTCCTTCCGTGAACTGGTCGGCCCGGTGACACCGATCAAGGCACGCGGACGGGTGGCCATGAAGAAGCCCGCACCATCGCCACACGCCCGCTTCAAACAGGCTGACGAGCGCGCCGTGCTCGAAGAATCAATCTCCGGCGGCCCTTCCGAACCGCCCATTTCTGCCGGCGACGAAACCAGTTTCCGGCGCAAAGGCGTGCCCACGACCGTCCTGAAGGATCTGCGCAGTGGCAAATACGCCATTCAGGACGAGCTCGACCTGCACGGCATGAATGCCACCCAGGCACATGCAGCCCTGCGTCAGTTCATGAACGAGGTGCTGATGAGCGACACCCGCTGTGTGCGCATCATCCACGGCAAGGGCCTGCGTTCAGGGCCGCGCGGACCGGTACTCAAGGGCAAGGTTATCGGCTGGCTGCCGCAGTGGGACGAAGTGCTGGCCTACGTCACAGCACCCGAAAACAATGGCGGCACGGGCGCGGTCTATGTGCTGCTGGCGCGCTGACTAATAAAAAAGCGGCCGGCTTGACGCCGGCCGCTGCGCCTGCGGGGGGACAGGCAGGGGGAGTTGCTGGAGAATTACTTGGCGGGCGGCAGTATCACCGCGTCAATCACATGGATCACGCCGTTGCTGGCGGCAACATCGGCGGTGACGACTTTTGCACCGTTAACCGTCACGCCGGAAGCCGCTGCGATGATCGTTACAGTCTGTCCCTGCAGGGTTTTGGCATTGACGGTGCCCTTCAGATCACTGGACATGACTTTGCCTGGTACCACGTGATACGTCAGGATGGACTGCAGTTTCGCTTTGTTCTCAGGCTTCAGCAGGTCGTCGAGGGTACCGGCGGGCAATGCGGCAAAAGCGGCATCTGTGGGCGCAAATACCGTAAACGGACCCTTCGCCTGCAGCGCCCCGACCAGGTCAGCCGCTTTGAGTGCAGCAACCAGTGTCTTGAACGAACCGGCACCAATCGCAACTGCTACCACATCACCGGGAGCGGCCATGGCCGCACTTGTATCCTTGGGTCCGGCGGCATTGGCAGTAAACGCGTAACCACCAGCAACCAGCAACGCTGACAACGCCATGACTTTGAGAGGGTTTGTTATCCGGGCTGTATACGTCA
>JBIJCV010000236.1:0-3755 GCA_044344525.1 Gammaproteobacteria bacterium
AGGCGGTGTCTGAACCCAGCCATTCATCGGTACCGCTGAGCTTCAGACTCAGACGTCGCCCGCGGCGCGGCCGGCCGGTCAGCAGCAGCGGCTGCTCGGCCCAACTGATGCCCGGCACGATCAGGTTGCTGGTGCCGCGCTCGTCACCCACCTGGTAGTTCTCGTGGATGTAATCGATGAAGCGTGTTTCGCGCCACTGGTCACGCCGACGCCTGGTCTGCTGCAGGCCGAGCCGGAACTCATCACTGCGGCTGTCTTCGGGATTCTCGTACTTGTAGCCCATGTTGATGCTGAACCACTCGTCATGCCGCTTTCCATCCGGCAGCCGATAGCTGACGGATGCACCGCCGAGCACCTCTGACACCTGGCTGTTGAACTCGAACTGGTGCCCCTTTTCGTTGAGGCGCTGATTGCGGTAATCGAGACGGAGCTTGGCGCCGGTATCGGTTGCATAGCCGACACCTGTGGTCCAGGTGCGCGGCTTGCCAGACGTCAGGGCAACGGTGACCAGTACGTCGGGCTCGGGGCCGGGCCGCGGCGTGGTGCGCACTTCGACGCCCTGAAAATAGCCGCTGGCGAGCAGCGCTGTATAGAGATCATTGATCTTGTCTGCGTCGTAGGACTCGCCCTCGGCAAACTCGACAAAGCGCCCGGCGAGTGCCGGATCCACGACCGACTGCTCGAATTCGACCGGACCAAAGCGGTAGCGTGCACCGGAGTCATAGTCGATGCGGATATCTGCCGCGAACTCCTTCGGGTACACATCGATCACGCTGCTCGCGAAGCGCCCGTCGAAGTAGCCGCGACGGCGGGCCAGACCGGCCAGTGACACCTTGTAGGCATCGTATGCCCGCTGATTGAGGCCCTCGCCAACCGCGAAGTCCGGTCGTGCACCCTTGCCAGACAGGATCTCGTCAGTTGCCCCGGGCCCCGACACGGCAAACTGCAGGCTGCGGATCTTCACCCGCGGACCGCGCTTGATCGTGAATGTTGCCTGCCAGCAGCCGCCTTCCCGCCCCAGCACCTTCTCGATGCCAGGCGCGTAATAACCGTAGACCTCGAGCGCCTGGCGAATCTGCGTATCAGCACGCCGGTACAGGCGGCGGACCCGCGCATCCGGCGCACTGCAGGGTTCTTCGGCCAGATCAACCGTCGCACGCACGACCTTCTCGGTGGTGCGGCTCAGGCCCTTGAAAACGACTTCGGCCTGGACCGGCGTGGACAACAGCAGGAGCGGCAGGAGCACAAGTCGCCAGTGGTGGCGGACCCGGGCCAGAAGCGTGCGGCAGGCTCGATACAGGTCGGGCATCAGTTCAGTACATCCGGGCCAGCACGCTATGATCCGCAAGTGAGTCTAGCAGCACAGACATCCTCCGCACGGGCCATGTTCTGCATTGCCGCAGCACTGCTTTACTGTGGCCTGGCGCAGGCCGGCGGTGCTGCCGCGCTTGCGCCGGAACTCGATCCAGCGCGGGTGGGCTGGTCGGAAATCCGCATGACCGCCACCAAGCTGTTTCTGAGCGCTGAAGCCCACCTGACCCTGCGCACGGTGCCGGACATCTCGATGCGCAGCGAGTTGCTGCCGATACCCGGCGTACCGGCCATCGCGCCGGGTGCCGAGGTGCTGAAACTGGTTTACGACGCCAGCGGCCTGGGCCGCAGATCCCGACTCAGCCTGTATATGGATCCGCTGAATGGTGCCGCCATCCAGGGTGTACACCATGACCTGGAAGGCAAGCATCGCTACCGTGTCTGGCGCTATGGCGCAACGGGTGCATACCAGCGCACGCGCTGGCCGGTGAACGAGACTGAAGAATCCCTGCCGCCAGCCCGATGGAGCAAGACCAGCGAAAGCCTGCGTGCCTATCCCGTCGATCCGGCCGGACGACCGGTACTGGAATCCACCGGCCTGCTCTACGCCATCGCTGCCGCAGCACTGGACAGGCCCGGCGATCAGGTGGAGCTGCTGGTGTTCCGGCGGCGGGATACGCAGATCGTGCATGTGGAGGTGATGACGCCACGCGCAGTGAGTGTGAACTACAGCGAAGTGTGGCCCAGTGGCGCGGTACAGCGCCGCGGCCAGGTCACGGCATTGCGTCTGGCCATACGCGGGCTACCCGTCGTCGATGCGTCTGGTCAGGCTGGCAAGAGCAAGGACGACGACTTTGAACTGCTGGGCCTGCGCGGCAATATCGAGCTGGTGCTCGATGCTGAAACGCGCACCCCGCTGCTGCTGTCTGGCAGCGCACCGGTATTCGGCAAGGTGACACTGCGCCTGACTGAAGTGCGCCTGGACTGACGATCCAGACCAGGTCTGAGACGCATGACCCGGCCCGGTTCTGTGACCGGTTGCTGACCTGAAAGATCCACCGGGGGCTACCATGTACGGGCATAACGACAGGTAGGGGATCCTCGCCAATGCGCGTGCTTTTTGTAGACGCCGAGCCGAATATCCTCGACAGCATTCGCCGCCAGCTACGCAAGTCCTTTGACGTACTGACCGCGAACAGCGGTATCGAAGCGCTGGCGCTGCTGAAGGATACCGGCCCGGTCGCCGTCGTGATCTCTGACATGCGCATGCCAGGCATGAACGGCGCTGAACTGCTGACCAGGATCCGTGACCAGTATCCGGATACGATCCGCATGATTTTATCGGGGCAGGCCGATCTGGAATCGACGATTGCCGCCATCAACGACGGACACATCTTCCGCTTCCTGACCAAACCCTGCGATGAAGAGGCACTGCGCCGGGCAGTGACCGCCGGCCTCGAGCAATACCAGCTGGTGACGACCCGCAAGGAGCTGCTGGAGAAAACCCTGCAGGGCCTGGTGGAAATGCTCACCGATATTCTCGGCATCACCAATCCGGTCGCGCGGCGGCGCACCGGACGCGTGCGGCAATACTCGGCAGCCATCGCCAGCGCATTGAAATTCACCATGCCCTGGGATTTGCGGCTCGCCACACTGCTGTCACAGCTCGGCTGCATCACGCTGCCCGTCGAACTGCTGGACAAACTGTATGCAGGCACGCCGCTGGACGACAAGGAGCAACACCTCTATCGCCGTCACCCCGAAGTGGCTGCCACACTGATCGGCCGCATCCCGCAGCTTGGCTCGGTTGCAGCGATGATTTCCCGTCAGCAGCAGAGCATGGATTTCTCCTCCCTGCCGCCCGAAGTCAGCGACTGGCCGGCTGAAAGCACAGCGACGGTGATCCTGGCCGTGGCCACCGCCCTGGACGACCTGATGGCTACCGGTGAACAGCCGGCCGACGCATTGAAGCGTCTGGAGCAGTCGATGCCCGGCCTGCCGAAAGCAATTATCTCGGCTGTACGTGCCGTGCACATGCACAGTGCCTACATGGATATCCGCTGGGTCGGCTTCGATGAGCTCCGGCCGGGCATGGTGCTTGATGAAGACATCATCGCCGACAACGGTGAGACGCTGATGTTTCGCGGTGAGGAGATCACCAGCCCGCTGCTCACGCAACTGCGCGAGACAACGGCCAGTGCGGCGTCATCAGCTGGCGAGGCGGTCAGTGTCTCGCACAAGCTGCGGGTGCTCATGCCCGCCTGATGCCGAGCGACCCGCCGCCAGCGGCAAACGGATGGTAAAACAGGCGCCGCAGCCGGGTGCGCTGGTCACGCTTACCGAGCCACCATGCTTTGCAATCATGCTGTGCGCGATGGCAAGCCCCTGACCAGTGCCCTTGCCTGGCGCCCTGGTGGTGAAGAACGGATCGAAGATCCGCTTCT
>JBIJCV010000237.1:0-3752 GCA_044344525.1 Gammaproteobacteria bacterium
CGCCTGCAATACGGTCTGCCGATAGGCCGCATGACGCACCGGGTCGAGGTTGTGCAACAGGCCATGATCGAGCACCAGGTCGAAAGGCTGTTCTGCGCGCCATGCCGTGATGTCTGCTTCTACCGGGGTAACGCTCACACCCGCCTCCCTGGCACGCGCCGCAGTGAACTCCAGCGCCTTGGGAATGAAATCGAGCGCAGTCACGTCCCAGCCGCGCTGGGCAAGATAGACCGAATCGGTGCCCGCACCGCAGCCGATATCCAGCGCCCGGCCGGGTTTGCGCTTCGCGCACAACTCGGCAAGAAACAGCGTGGCTTCATCGTGCGCCCAGGGCAGATCACGCCAGGTTTTCGCCCAGTCGTACGTGGCAGAAAATGTTTTCAGTTCGTGCGTACTCATGCGATCTCCTAGGCCGGGTCCCCGGAACTGCGCCATTCGGCCTGATAGTCGAGTCCGAGGCGCACCAGCCGCTCCAGCAGGCTGCCATAGGCGATGCCCGCATCCGCCGCGGCGGCGGCAAAGTCCTCGCCATTGCTCAGGTTGGGATTGCAGTTGGCTTCGAGCAGAAACACGCTGCCATCTGCGCGCATGCGAAAATCCATGCGCGCATAGCCGCTCATGTGCAGCGCGCTGTAGATCCGCTTGCTCAGGCGGCTGAGCTGTTCTTCAGCTGCAGTGCCGAGACCCGCCGCCCTGCCGGTCTCTATACCGTGCTTCTGCTGATACTTGAGATTCCATTTCACGCGACGCGTCGCAATCCCGGACATCAGCTTCGGCAGCGTACCGAAGTTCATCTCCCAGACCGGGAAAGTGCGCAGGCGCTCGTTGCCGAACAGTCCCACATACAGCTCACGGCCTTCGATATATTCCTCGACCAGCGCATCGGTCTGGGTACTCTCGTGGATGAAGTCGATGCGCTCGCGCAATCGCACGCGGTCCTCGACGATCGAGGCCTGCGAAATACCGAGTGACGCATCCTCAGTTGCTGATTTCACGAACAGCGGGAAGCGCAGCCGGGCCGACAGGCGGTACGGGCGCCCGCGGCGAAACAAGGCGAACTGCGGCGTGGGAATGCGGTGATAGGCCATCAATTGCTTGGTCAGCACCTTGTCCCGCGACAACATCATGCCGCGCGGGTTGCAGCCGGTATAGGGCTGACGCATCAACTCCAGGAACGCGACGATGTGCTGGTCGTAGGTGACGATGCCCTGGAATTCCTGCAGCAGATTGAAGGCCACGTCCGGCTTCCAGGTTGCGATCTCGTTGCGCAACTCGGCCAGATTGTCATACAGGCCCAGCGCTCGCACCTCATGCCCTGCATCGCGCAGGAATGCCATCACGTCGTATTCGGTTTTCCACTCCTCAATCTGCTGGGGCGTGTATCCCGCCAGGGTCTCCGGGGGCACGAGACTTTCGTGCATGAGCACCAGAACGCGAAGTTTCTTCATCCGCTATACCGCTCCAGGCAGCGACGGGATCAGGCACGCACCGGAAGTCTACGGGACGGAAAGACCTGCCGGTAGTTACTGACATCACCATCGAGGATCACGTCCTCCTGACGCACAGCTCGCGCGAGTGTCAAACCGGCGAGACTGCGGCAGCGGCTCAGCGCCACATAGGTCTGTCCGTGCGTGAATGCACCCCGACCCAGATCGATGTGCACGCGGTCGAAGGTCTGTCCCTGGCTCTTGTGGATGGTGATCGCCCAGCCCAGACGCAAGGGCAACTGGCGGAATGCGCCGACCACGCCCGGCGTGATCTGCTGTGTGCTGCGGTCGTATTCGTAGGCGATGTTTTCCCAGCTGACCCGCTTCACTTCATGCTCGCTGCCGTCCGGCAACTGCACCGTCGGTCCGTCGGGTGACAGGGCCGTGACGATTCCCCAGGAACCATTGATCCAGCGTTTCTCGGTATCGTTCTTCAGGAACATCACCCGGGCACCGACCTTCAGGCTGAGCTCCGGTTCGGTGGGAAACGCCGAGCCGTCAAAGCGCCCGGTCACCTCGGCGGTGTAGATCTGCTGCCGGCCGGACAGCGCAGCCAGACGACGGTGATTCTCGCGGAAGGCCGCGTCGTTGGTTGCCGTCAGCACGATATGGCTGTCCGGATCATCAAGCTCCGTGCGCGGCCTCAGGCGTGAATTCAGCGCCTCGATAACCGCCTCATCCGGTTCGCCGTCGCGGATCTGCTGCAGGATCTGCCGGAAGGCCGCATCGTCTTTCTGCCGGTAGATCTTGTCCAGCTCGATGGAGCTGCCGCCGCCGCAGTTTTTCCAGGCCTGCGCCTGAAAGAAGTATGGACCGCCACAGGTCGCTGCAAAGTATTCCCTGAGTTCCGGTTCACGCACGACCGGCGGCAACTGCCAGAGGTCGCCGAACATGGCGAGCTGCACACCACCAAAGGGTTCGTCACTGCGCCGGTTGACCCGCAACGAGTGGTCTATTCCGTCGAGCAGATCGGCGCGCACCATCGACACCTCGTCGATGATCAGCAACTCCAGCGCCTTCATCACCCCCGTATGCCGCAGCGGCCGGATCGCGCGCAGATCCACGAATCGCGGCGGCAAACGGAAGAAGGAATGGATGGTCTGGCCGCTGACGTTGATCGCCGCCAGACCGGTCGGCGCCACGACCGCCACGTTGCGCACGGTCTCTTCACGCAACAGATGCAGCAGGGTGGTCTTGCCCGTGCCCGCCCGGCCGGTGACAAACACATGCTCGTCACTGCCCTCGATCAGGTCGAGGGCACGCTGAAAGTCCGCGTTCGGCTCCAGGCCTGCGCGTATCGATGGTGGTGTGTCCGGGCGTGGCTTCATCTAGACTGCATTATGCTTGACTGGTTCGCTGCACTGCTTGCCATCACTTTCGTCGCGCTCGCCGTCATCTACGATGTGCGCTTTCGCACCGTCGCCTGGGATATCTACCGGCCGATGGCCGCGTGGCTGCGTGCCGGCATGTATTTCTGCTGCTGTTATCTGCTGTCCTGGCTCAGCGGTGGCATGCAGTTGCTGGTTGAAAACCCGGTATTCAGCACCGCGCAGCTCAACAATCCGAACTGGGTGCGTTACACGCTGGGCCTGTACGCCTTCATCCTGATCGCCTATGCCGGCGTCTGGTCGTACTTCACACCGGTGTTTGAACGACAGAAAAACACGCTCATCTCGGCGCTGTTCGGTTTTCTGTGGGGCTCAAGCTCCGGTCAGCTGTTTCTGTCGGTGTGGCTGATCGCCGGCAAGCTGGGCCTGCCGGACTGGGGAACCTGGCTGGCGACCTTCACGGTGCTCGCCGCCTGGCAGCCGAACTGGCACAACATCTGGTGGGACCATTACATCGCACCCGAACACGACACGCCGATGACCCAGAAGATCAAGGCGCTGGGTTGCCACATCCCGAATATGGCCATCGGGCTCACCTACCTGACGCTCTACGATAACTATCTGATCTTCGTCAGCACACAGGTGATTGCCTGCATGTCGGCCGCCATCGGCATGCGCTATCCAGCCCCGTGGGTGGCGCCGAGTGCACTCAACTATGCCCGGCGCACCAGCGCGCGGATTCCGCGCTGCACCGGCTACATCCCGCAGGATCCGCGCAGCGACCCCTACACACCGTTCTATCCGGGCTGGCGCGGACCAGCCCGTTGATCCACGCGCAAGGCGCAGCGCTGGCAATCACATTGCGCGATTGCCAGCGCCAGTCGACAGGGGTCAGGGTGCGGGCGCGGGCGCCGGTATCGGCTCGCGTGAGTAAGTG
>JBIJCV010000239.1:0-3745 GCA_044344525.1 Gammaproteobacteria bacterium
GTTGTCGAGCCGGTCGATCATCCGCTGATCCGGCCCTCGATCAATGCGGTGGCAGAAACCTACGACCTGGCGGTCCGTAATCCGGAACTGGGCACAGCGGTTTCTCCCTATACAGGTGAACGCATCAACCGCTTTCTGCATGTGGCCGGCAGTGCTCACGATCTGGTCATGCAGAACAAGATGCAGCGGCGCCTCGGGCAACTGACCGGCACCTGCTTTCAGCGCTGTGTCGGCATGGATGCGATCAACGCACTGCATTCGGTCACCTTCGATATCGATGCCGCTCACGGTACTGACTATCACCGGCGCTTCATTGCATTCGTCACCGAAATGCAGCGTGCCGGTTATGTGATCGGTGGTGCGATGACCGATGTGAAGGGTGATCGCAGCAAGGCGCCGCACGAGCAGGCCGACCCCGACATGTTTGTGCATGTCAGTCGGCGTACTGAGGACGGGGTGTATCTGCGTGGTGCCAAAGCGCACCAGACGGGCTGCATCAATTCACACTGGCTGCTGGTCATGCCGACCATGCGGCTGGGTCCTGCCGATGCTGACTATGCGATCGTTGCGGCCCTGCCGGTCGATGCACCCGGAATCACCTACATCTATGGTCGCCAGTCCTGCGATACGCGCAGCATGGAAGGCGGCGATATCGATCCGGGCAACCGGAAGTTTGGCGGCCAGGAAGCGATGATCATCTTCGACGAGGTGTTCGTGCCCTGGGAGCGCGTTTTCATGCACGGCGAGACGGACTTTGCCGCGCTGCTGGTCGAGCGGTTCACCGGCTATCACCGGCGCAGTTATGTCTGCAAGTCCGGGGTCGGCGATGTGCTGATCGGTGCGGCGGCGACCATCGCCGAGTTCAACGGCGTGGACAAGGCTTCCCACGTCCGCGACAAGCTGGTCGAGATGACCCATCTCAACGAGACGATCTATGCGACCGGTATCGCGGCCAGCTATCAGGCCGTTCCGCTCAAGTCCGGGGTGTACATCTGCGACGACATGCTGGCCAATGTCTGCAAGCACCACGTCACCCGCTTCCCTTATGAGATCAGCCGTCTGGCCCAGGATCTGGCCGGTGGATTGATGGTGACGCAGCCTTCCGAGCAGGATCTGCAGCACCCGGAGATCGGTGCCTTGATGCGCAAGTATCTGCAGGGGCGGGCGGACATTCCAACCGAGGACCGGCTGCGCATCCTGCGTCTGATCGAGAACATGACGCTGGGGCGCAACGCTGTCGGCTATCTGACTGAATCGCTGCACGGGGCGGGTTCACCGCAGGCGCAGCGCGTGCAGATCCTCCGGCAGATGCAACTCGATTTCAAGAAACAACTGGCGAAGACGCTGGCTGGCATTGAGTGCGGAGACGGCGTTGCGGCGGAGTTCGTCGACTATATGGCGCGAGTCTTCAGCCACTCATCTGACCGGTAGTCTGGCAATGCCCAAGTTTCTGGCTGTTTTCGGCATCTTTCTCCTTTCACACCTGATTGCGGCCACGCCGGCCATTCGCCGCCGCCTGGCCGGGGTGCTTGGGGAGGTTCTGTTCACCCTCTGTTACTCAGCCATGTCGCTGGGGCTTTTCACCTGGCTGATCCATTCAGCGCAACAGGCTCCCTATATCGAGTTGTGGCCGCCGCAGGTGTGGACCTATGCCATCACCGTCGGGTTGATGCCGGTTGCCGCCTTGCTTTTCGGCGCAGGCTTGCTGCAACCGAATCCGTTTTCCATTGCTTTTGTGGCCACGCCCTTCGATCCGGAAAAGCCGGGTGCCGTGACGATCACGCGTCATCCGTTGCTCTGGGGATTGGGTCTCTGGGGGCTGGCGCATGTACCGGCCAACGGTGATCTGGCCGCAGTGCTGATGTTCGGCGGACTTGGCTCGTTTGGTTTTCTCGGCATGTGGGCGGTGGAGACCCGCAAGCGCAAGGTGCTCGGTGAGGAGCAATGGCAGAAACTCGCAGGCCCGACATCGGTGCTGCCGTTTGCCGCGCTGCTCGACGGCCGTGCCCGCTGGCCGACCGACCGAGGCACGCTGATCGGCGGTGCGCTCGGACTGGCGCTTGTGGCCTGGCTCCTGCTGGGCGGCCACTTCTGGCTCTTCATGCGTAATCCGCTCGCCATGTTCTGACGCAGCCCTTAAGCTGCGTGGCGTGCAGCATGGCGAACACCCATTGACAGCTTTCGACGACATGCCGGCGACGCTGGCGGCGCTGGAAAAAAAGCATCTATACCGTCGCCGGCGCGTGGTGGAAAGTCCGGCTGGTCGTGAACTGGTGGTCGATGGCCGGCGGCTGCTGAATTTCTGCAGCAACGATTATCTGGGGCTCGCCGCTGACTCGCGCGTACGCGCTGCGTTCAAGGCCGGCGTGAATCGCTGGGGTGTGGGCAGCGGCGCTTCGCATCTGGTCTCGGGCCATACAGCCGCACATCAGGCGCTGGAAGTCGCGCTGGCTGATTTCACCGGGCGACCCCGTGCGCTGCTGTTTGGCAGTGGTTATGCGGCGAACGTCGGCACACTCGGTGCCTTGCTGGGTCAGCGCGACCACGTTTTCGAAGACCGTCTCAATCATGCCTCACTGCTTGATGGCGGCTGGCTCAGTCGTGCGAACTTCAGGTGGTTTGCCCATGCTGATATGGCAGACCTTGCTCGCGAGCTGGATGCCCAGCCGTCATCGACAGCGCGCAAGCTGATCGTCAGCGATGGCACCTTCAGCATGGATGGCGACCTGTGTCCGCTTGATCGCCTGGTTGCGCTGGCCAGGCAGCACGGCGCCTGGCTGATGATCGATGATGCGCACGGCTTCGGCGTGCACGGCGTGCAGGGCTGTGGTGTGGTGGACCCGGCGCGGCATGATTGCAGTGATGTGCCGGTGCTGGTCGGTACGCTGGGCAAGGCTTTCGGTACAGCCGGCGCATTTGTCGCTGGCAGCGAGACGCTGATCGAAACCTTGATCCAGCGCTCGCGGCATTACATCTACACCACGGCGATGCCCGCAGCGATGGCGGTCGCTACGCTGGAGAGTCTGCGGATTGCACAGGCCGAAGAGTGGCGGCGTGCGCGTCTCGCCGAACACGTGGCGCAGTTCCGGCATGGTGCCGGGCAACTGGGGCTGCAACTGCTACCGTCTTCGACACCGATCCAGCCGGTGATCATCGGCGCTGCCGCCGCGACCCTGCAGCTCAGTGCGGCACTTGAGGCCCGCGGTGTGCTGGTCGGTGCGATCCGGCCGCCGACGGTACCGGCGGGGACCGCGCGTCTGCGCATCACGTTCTCGGCGCTGCACGAAACCGCCGATATCGAGCGGTTGCTCGCGGCGCTTGCCGAGGCGGTTGCCGAGTGATTCCCCGGCGTTACTTCGTCACCGGTACCGATACCGGTGTGGGCAAGACCCAGGTTACGGCAGCCCTGCTGTTGGCTGCGCAAGCGCATGGCCTGCGCTGTCTGGGCGTGAAGCCGGTGGCCGCAGGCTGCGTCCGCACAGGCGGCCGACTGGTGAATGAGGATGCCCTGCTGCTGCAACGCTGCGCCAGTCTGCCGGCTGCCTACGCCGCAGTGAATCCGGTGGCGCTCGAGCCGGCGATCGCACCGCATATCGCTGCAGAGCGGGCCGGGATCGTCCTGCACGCCGAAACGCTGGCCGCTCTGGTGCGTACACAGGCAGCGAGTGGCGCCGAGCTGCTGCTGGTCGAAGGGGCCGGTGGCTGGCTGGTGCCCCTGAACCGGACTGAGACGATGGCCGACCTT
>JBIJCV010000238.1:0-3745 GCA_044344525.1 Gammaproteobacteria bacterium
CCGGTTTCGATGCACCGACTTCCGGTTCGATATTCATCGATGGCCAGGACATGGCCGGCATTCCGGCCTACGAACGGCCGGCCAACATGATGTTCCAGTCGTACGCGTTGTTCCCGCACATGACGGCCTGGAAAAACATCGCCTTCGGCCTGGAGCAGGAGAAGCTCAGCCGCGCGGAAATCAACGAACGCGTCGGGGCGATACTCGATATCGTCAAGATGACGCCCTATGCACAGCGCAAGCCGCACCAGTTGTCCGGCGGGCAACGGCAGCGCGTCGCGCTGGCCCGTTCACTGGTGAAGCGACCGAAGCTGCTGCTGCTCGATGAGCCGTTGGGCGCGCTCGACAAGAAGCTGCGCGAGCAGACGCAGTTCGAGCTGCTCGGTATCCAGGAGCGGCTGGGCGTCACCTTCATCGTGGTCACACACGATCAGGAGGAGGCCATGACGCTCGCCACCCGGATCGGCGTGATGAACCGTGGCGAGATCGTCCAGGTCGGCACGCCACCCGATATCTATGAATATCCATCCTCACGTTTTGTTGCGGATTTCATCGGTTCGGTCAACATGTTCGAGGGGCGGCTGATAGAAGACGAGCCGGACCATGTGCGCATCCAGTCTGATGAGCTCGGTGCGCATGTCTATGTAGACCACGGCATCAGCGCCGCACCCAGTGCGACCGTGTGGACGGCGATCCGTCCCGAGAAGATCAATATCGACCGGGAGCGCCCGCCTTCGGAAGACAACGTGGTGCACGGCATCGTCAGGGAGATCGCCTACATGGGTGACATGTCCATGTACCTGGTGCAGATCGACAGCGGACGCATGATGCGTGTGACACGCCCGAACATCGTGCGCCAGTCGGAGGACCGGATCAGCTGGGAGGAGGCGGTATATCTGTCCTGGCATCCATCGAGCGCCATCGTCCTGACGCAATGACCAACAACAGGCACTACCCCGCGCTCAACGCCCGGTTGTCCAGCGGCCGGCTCGGGCCGCTGTGGGCACTGTTGTTCCGTCTCGCGCCGCCGCGCTGGTCGGAGTACGTGCTGACACACTGGACGGGCAAGAAGTTCGTCATCGCAATGCCGTATCTGTGGCTGCTGCTGTTTTTTCTCGTGCCATTCGTGATCGTCTTCAAGATTTCGTTTTCCGAAGCACGGATTGCCATGCCGCCCTACGCCCCGCTGCTGGAATGGGTGGGCAACCAGATCGTCGCGATCAGGCTCAATTTCGGCAATTACGCGTTCCTGCTGACCGATGACCTGTATGTCAGCTCTTACCTGTATTCGGTGAAGGTGGCAGCCATATCGGCATTCCTGTGCCTGCTGCTCGGCTACCCGATGGCCTATGCGATCGCACGCTCCACGCCCACCTTGCGCAGCCTGTTCCTGCTGCTGGTGATCCTGCCGTTCTGGACCTCCTTTCTGCTGCGCGTCTATGCCTGGATTGGCCTGCTGAAGAGCAATGGCGTGATCAACAATGTGCTGATGGCGCTGGGCGTGATCGATGCGCCGATCACCATGATGCAGACTGATTTCGCGGTGTATATCGGCATCGTCTATTCCTATCTGCCGTTCATGATCCTGCCGCTCTATGCCAATCTCGAAAAGCATGACCAGACACTCATCGAGGCCGCAGCGGATCTGGGTGCCCGGCCGATCACCACCTTCATGCGCGTGACCCTGCCGCTGTCGCTGCCCGGCATCGTTGCGGGGGTGTTGCTGGTGTTCATTCCGGCGGTCGGCGAGTACGTCATTCCCTCGCTGCTCGGGCGTACCGACCAGCTGATGATCGGGCGGGTGCTGGCGGATGAGTTCTTTTCCAACCGCGACTGGCCGGTGGCGAGTTCGGTGGCGATCTTCATGCTGATCCTGCTGGTGGTGCCGATCATGGTGTTCCAGCGCATCCAGACCCGCGAACTGGAGGCGCGACGCTGATGCGCGGGCGCGTTGTCTCGACATCTGCGCTGTTGATCGGCTTTGCATTTCTCTACGTGCCGATCCTGTCGATGGTGGTTTTCTCCTTCAATAATTCCAGGCTGGTCACGGTCTGGGACGCGCAAAACTCGCCGACGCTCAAGTGGTATTACGCGCTGTTTGACAACGAGCAGATCCTTGGCGCCGCCTGGCTATCGATCAAGATTGCAGCGATGACGGCGAGCATCGCGGTGGTGCTGGGCACGCTGGCCGGACTGGTGCTAGCCCGCTTCGGGCCGTTCAAGGGGCGGACCCTCCTGTCGGGCATGACCACAGCGCCGCTGGTCATGCCGGAAGTGATTACCGGCCTGTCGATGCTGCTGCTGTTCATCTCCATGGAACAACTGATCGGCTGGCCAAAGGGGCGCGGCGTACTGACCATCACCATCGCACATGTGACCTTCGCGATGGCTTATGTGACGGTGATCGTGCAGTCGCAGCTCGCGGGTTTCGACGACTCGCTGGAAGAGGCGGCGATGGATCTGGGCGCACGACCAGCCAAGGTATTTTTCCGCATCACCCTGCCGCTGATATTGCCGGCCATCGCCTCGGGATGGCTGCTGGCCTTCACCCTGTCATGGGATGACCTGGTCATTTCCCAGTTCGTGGCTGGCCCGGGTTCCAGCACGCTGCCGATGGTGATCTTCTCCAAGATGCGGCTCGGCGTCAGCCCGGACGTTAACGCGCTGGCCACCATTCTGGTGCTCATCGTGGCGATGGGTGTGGTGGGTGGCAGCCTGTGGATGCACCGGCTGGAAAAACGGCGCGAGCGCGAGAGTCAGCAGGCCACATCCGGTCTGTGATCCCGACGGGCTGATGCGCACTCAGTCGCCGGCGAGGAACATCCGGTAGGTCGGATTCGCCGTCTCTTCCCGGAATTCGTAGCCGGTTGCGCGCAGGTGGTTCAGCAAGTCGCCGAGCTCGGCATCGGGCACCTGGATGCCGGCCAGCACACGACCGAAGTCAGAGCCGGGATTCATGTAGTGGAACAGGCTGATGTTCCAGCGGTTGCCCAGTGCCTGCAGAAAGACCAGCAGTGCGCCGGGCCGTTCGGGAAACACGAAGTGATACAGTCGCTCGTCGCGCAGACCGGGCGCGAGCCCGCCGACCATGTGGCGTACGTGCATCTTGGCCAGTTCGTCGTCGCTGAGATCGACAACCGGATAACCGCGCTCCTCGAGGCTGGCGATGATCTGCGCCCGTTCCGTTAACCCGCCGGTCAGCCCGACGCCTACAAAGATCCGCGCGCGCGCGGTGTCGGCATAGCGGTAATTGAACTCGGTGATGTAGCGGCTGCCGATGGTTTCGCAGAAGTTGCGGAAGCTGCCAGCCCGCTCCGGGATCTCCACGGCCAGCAAGGCTTCGCGGTGCTCGCCGATTCCGGCCCGTTCTGCGATGTAGCGCAGCCGGTCGAAATTCACGTTTGCGCCACTGTTGACCGCGATGAAGGTCCGGCCGGTGGCGGGGTTGGCTTCCAGCCAGCGCTTGATGCCGGCCACACCGAGTGCGCCGGCCGGTTCCATGATCGCGCGCGTGTCTTCGAATACGTCGCGGATCGCGGCACAGACTTCGTCGTTGCTGACCAGTATCACCTCGTCGACGTGTGCGCGGCAGATCCGGAACGTTTCGTCACCCACCCGGCGCACGGCCACGCCGTCGACGAAGATGCCCACGCTTTCAAGCGTTACCGGCTGTCCGGCCTGCAGCGCTGCATGCAGGGTCGGAGATTCTTCCGGCTCCACACCGATGATCCGGATGGCGGGATAC
>JBIJCV010000240.1:0-3740 GCA_044344525.1 Gammaproteobacteria bacterium
CGGCTGAAGCCGCTCCTACGCCGCTCCTGCGGGTTAACCGGGGAATTGTGCGATACCGGACAACGATTCCTTCTGTCCGATGTTGTTCTTCGCGACGATGGTGCCATCGGCGAGACGCACCTTCACGATGTCCCCGGTGAAGAAGTTGCCGATGAGTGCGTACTGACCGTCGGCGGATGAATTGACCGCAGCCCAGCCCATGCCTTCAAGTGGGTAATTGCGCAGCAGCTTGCCGGTGTGTGCGTCAACCAGCATGAAGCCCTTGCCGGTGCTGATGAGTAGCTGGCCATCGGGTGTCGGATTCATGACCAGCACCATCGGAACAGCCGGGTCCTTGCTGAAGTCAGCGAGATCCGGCAATTGCCGGTCGTTGACCAGGTCATGCTGCATGACGCGTCTGCCGGTCTCAGAGATGAAGATCATGCGCGTATCGTTGTCGGTCAGTACCGTGCTGGTGACGGCCAGAAAACCGAACAGCCCGCCGTTCGCTTCAGTCCTGTATTCCCTGAGCAATTTGCCGTCGCTGCTGTAACGGAATACGTGGCCGTCGCCGATCACATCACGGTCAGGCAACAGGCTGAATTTCGTCGTGACTGCGGGGTGACCGGTGGCCTTGCCCATCATGTGCTCACCGAAATAGAGACTGCCATCCTTGCCGAATGTCACGCTGCTGAGTTTTCGGTCGGAAAAGATACGCGCAGGTTTCTGTACGCCATCCGGGCTGATCTCGGCAATTGCCGGGGTGAGTTGCGAAAATGCCCAGAGCGTCCTGTCGGGTGCAAAGCTCAGCCCGCCCACCTTGTGCCGGGTTCCCTCCAGATAGAGTTCGCCTCGGGCCTGCAGGTTTTGGTCGTACTGGATGATGCGCCCGGTGCCGCCGTGATCATCGGTCGGATTGTCCATGATCGTGGCGGCGACCAGGATGTCGCCCTTGGCGAAAGGCTGCATGGTATTCACGTGCGTTACGGTCGCCTTGCCGGTTGCATAGCTATTGCGCAGTGAGCCGTTGTTGCGTCCGGTCAAAGCACCGACGGAGGCCTTTCCGGTAACCGCACCGGTGGCAAAACTGTTGCGGATACGGCTCTGCGAGTTGAAACCGACCAGTCCGCCGGCGTTTGTCCCGCTGCCGATTACTACAGTAGTGGCAAAGCTGTTGCTGACCAGTGCGTCTGTGTTGACGCCCACCAGTCCGCCAGCATTGTCACCGGCGACGACAGTTCCGGCTGCATGGCTGTTGCGTACCTCACCGGTCGTGTTGAGGCCGACAAGTCCACCAGCACTCTTGCCGGCGCTGACGCGCATGTCGGCAGAACTGTCCACGACTGAGCCGTTCATGTCGCCGGCGAGACCGCCGACCGCAGCCTCGGCAGTCACCTCGCCGCTGACCTGGCAGCCTTGCACCTGGCCGGCATTGCCGCCCACGAGTCCGCCGGTGGCGAGTCGTCCGGTTACCTTTACCTGCGCGCGGCAGTCGGCAACCAGGCCGAAGTTTGCGCCGACAAGCGCACCCGTTCCGTGCAGCCCGGTGACTGTTGCGTTTTCAAGCTGCAGATTGCGCACCACGCCGGTCCTGGCCAGCGTGCCGAACAGGCCGACGCCTCCGGTGGCCGGGCGCGTAATGACGAGGTTGCGAATGATATGGCCATTGCCGTCAAGGGCGCCGGCAAAGCCGTATTTGTCGCGTGCAACCATGCAGTTGTTTTCGGTACCGCAGTTGCCGACGGGTTCAAAACTGGCAATGGCTGCGGCATCCAGATCGCGTACCAGTTCATAACGGCGCGTGTTGCGCTCGGCCAGTGTGAGCGCTGTGCGTTGCCCTTTGCCTGAGCCCAGCGTCTGTATGGCCTGCAACTGCTGGATGCTGCAGATGTCGAACCAGCCATCACCGTCGGCGTCGCGCACGAACTCGCCGGCCTCTTTCGGGGCGGCGTCGAAAGCGTCGGCGAGTCCATCGCGGTCAGTGTCCCGCGTTTCCGATCCGGCCGCCGGGCAGCCGGAGGTTTCAGCCGGGTCGCCAGCGGCCCGTGCCGGTGCCGCGATGCTGGACAGGGTAGCTGCCGCACCCGCAGTGCTGGCCTGCGCAGTGATGTTGCCGGCAGCCGGAGTCGCTGCTGGCCCCACGATGGTTCGATCACCCTGGTCCGTGCGCAGACCTGTCTGTGCCGAGAACCATGCGGCGACGTCTTCGATCTGCTGCCTGCTCAGCGTCCGGATCGCGCCACCCATGATCGAGTCGGCGCGTGTGCCGGTCTGGTAGGCCAGCATTGCCTGCAGCAGATATTCCTGATGCTGGCCCCCAAGTATCGGGAACGCCGGCGAGGGGCTGCTGCCGTCGAGTCCGTGGCAGGCTGAGCATGCGGTGGCAATTTCGCGCCCGCGCTGCGGGTTGCCTGCCGCCGACGCGTCGTGGATGCCGGAAAATGCGACGATGCACAAAAGCATGGCCAGACAGTGGACGCGCATGCGGTGATTCCGTTTCCTGCCAGCGGAATGCCTACTGTATTCTGTGCTCGTGGCCTTTGCATCTGCGCATTGCATGGGCAGCCGTTACAACAGAGCGATCGCCCCATGCACACATCCGTTACCCGACGCTCCTTCACTGCAGGCATGGGTCTGCTGGCCCTCGGGGTCACCAGCGAAGCGCTGCCTGGTGTGGCCGGAGATCCGCCGCCGCGTGCACCGGACCTCCGACTGCCGGAAAACAACCTGCGAGCCCTGGTGCGCATGACGGCAAGCCTCAGGGAGCGCGATGTGCCCTGGTGGTATGACGGCACGATCTTCGCTGTGGTCCCGGGCGAGCATCCGCGACCGCTGCTCAAGTACGAGGGCATGGAGCTTTACTGGATGCGTCATTTGCCCGATGGCGCCTATGAACTGATTGGCAACACGCTGACGTTTTTTCGCGACGTCGACAGCGGCGCGATGCTGTCCGAGTTCCGCAACCCGTATACGGGAGCGGTCAATCAGGTTCTGCCGTCGGTGCAGGGCGGTGGGGCCGGCCGCGGTTTCAACTATTCAGTAAAGGGCATCCGCTTCACCCGTCTGTTGGAGCAGATTCCCGAACAGCCGCTGACCCTCGACTGGACCTTTGCTCGTGACATGGTCTGGCTGCACATCTGGACGCGCTATCCGCCCGGCATGCCACCGCCGCGCTGGCAGCAGCAGACGATGTTTGCCAGCCAGAAGGACTTCCTGAATCCGCGACTCGACAGCGTGCCTGTGGTGTTCAGTTCCACGGTGCACATGCCGTGGCTCAAATGGATGGATATGGGTGACCGGCCGGGCCACATCGTATGGCATGCCGGTGGCGCGAAGCTGCGGTCCATCGACGAGCTGCCCAGCGAGTATCGTCGGCGGGCCGAGCAGGAATATCCGGCCATGCTGACTGCCAATCCGGCGCGCGGCGCCACAGCATAGATACGCAGGTAGAAGCTGCATGATCAGGTTCACCCTCAACGACACCGCGGTAGAGGTTGACGTCCCCGACGCCATGCCCCTGTTGTGGGTGCTGCGCGATACGCTCGGTTTCACCGGTACCAAATATGGCTGCGGCATCGCGCTGTGCGGGGCATGTACGATCCACATCGATGGCGTGGCCACGCGCTGCTGCGTGTTGCCGGTTGCTGCGGTGGCGGGCAGATCGGTCACCACGATTGAGGGGCTTGGCAGCGGCGCGCGCCTGCATCCGGTGCAGCAGGCCTGGATCGATGAGCAGGTTCCGCAATGCGGTTATTGCCAGC
>JBIJCV010000010.1:0-12872 GCA_044344525.1 Gammaproteobacteria bacterium
TACCTCCGCGATATCTGGCCATCGCGCGCAGAGATTCAGGAAGCGGTGAGCAGTTGCATCGATTCAGCGATGTTCCGCGACAGTTATGCCAATGTGTTCAGTGGTGATTCCAACTGGAACTCGGTAAAGGTGCCGACCGGCGATCGTTTCGCCTGGGCTGAAGATTCCACCTATGTGCGCAACCCACCCTACTTTGAAGGCATGCCGGCCAAACCGGGTGCCGTTGCAGATATTCGCGGAGCCCGCGTGCTGGCATTGCTGGGGGATTCAGTGACCACGGACCATATCTCGCCCGCTGGCTCCATTGGCAAGGACACTCCGGCAGGCAAGTATCTTCTCAGTAAGGGCGTGCAACAGTCTGATTTTAATCAGTATGGAGCGCGGCGTGGCAATCACGAAGTCATGATGCGCGGCACCTTTGCCAATATCCGCCTGCGCAATCAACTGGCACCAGGCACCGAGGGGGGCGTGACCGTGCACCTACCCAGCGGCAACAGCATGTCGATCTATGACGCAGCGATGCGCTATGTCGGTGAGCGGGTACCGCTGATGATTCTGGCTGGCAAGGAATACGGCAGTGGATCGTCGCGCGACTGGGCAGCCAAAGGCACGAAGCTGCTGGGTGTGCAGGCGGTCATCGCGGAGAGCTACGAAAGGATTCATCGCTCCAACCTGATCGGTATGGGCGTGTTGCCGCTTGAGTACCTGCCGGGACAGAACGCAGCAAGCATCGGTCTGACGGGCCGTGAAGTCATGGATATCACCGGCCTGGATCAGGGCAAGGCTCGCGAAGTTGCCATTGACGCGCGCCGTGAAGACGGTTCGACCTTCAGCTTCAAGGCGCGGGTACGTATCGACACGCCGAAGGAGCGCGATTACTACGTGCACGGGGGCATCCTGCAGTACGTGTTGCGCCAGCTGGCGAGTGGCAAATCTGCAGCTTGATCTCGCGTGAGTAGTACGCCCGAGTCGATGCATCGGGCCATGCTGATCGATATCGGTGCCAATCTGACGCACGAGAGCTTTGCCCATGATCTGGACGAGGTTCTCGTGCGCGCTGCGCAGAGCGGCGTCACGCGCTTCATCGCGACCGGTACAACCGTGGCCGGCAGCGCAGCTGCGCTGCGACTTGCCGAGCAGCATCCGGCTACCGTATGGGCGACGGCGGGTATTCATCCTCATCATGCCAGTGAGTTCGGCCTGTCAGCTGCACAGAATCTGCGCACATTGCTCAGGCACCCACGCGTGGTGGCTGCCGGTGAATGCGGCCTCGACTATTGCCGGAATTACGCCCCATCGGGTGATCAGCGTCTGGCCTTTGAGGGCCAACTCAAGCTGGCGGCAGACAGCGGCAAGCCGGTTTTTTTGCATCAGCGCGATGCGCACGCTGAATTTCTGACGCTGCTGCGCGAATACTGGCCCTCGCTCGCGGGCGGTGTTGCGCATTGTTTTACCGGCGGTCGCGCCGAACTTGATGACTACCTGAGCCTCGGTCTCCACATCGGTATCACCGGGTGGATCTGTGATGAGCGGCGGGGCGGAGAGTTACGCGAGGCAGTCGCGGACCTGCCCCTGGACCGGCTCCTGCTCGAAACCGATGCACCCTATCTGCTCCCGCGTACGCTCAGTCCCAGGCCGCGTTCCCGTCGCAATGAACCGGCGCATCTTGCCGAAGTAAACCGGGTTGTCGCCGAGTGCATGAGGCAGCCTGTGGAGGCTGTTGCTGCCGCCAGCTCACGGAACGCAGAGCGCCTGTTCAGGCTGGTGCTTGACCGCTAGTTTCCGCCTCGTGGGCAGAAGCTGCAGCGGCGCATAGCCGTTCCCAGTGGACCCGGAAATTTTCTACAGCTGCAGGCTGCTCTGTTTGTGACTCCCGCTCAAGATCCTGCAGCAGTGCCTCCAGCAGGATGACACTGCGCGGCTGCCCCTTGGAGAAGCGCGCGTGGCCGCCGAAGGCCACATAGCCCGTAACCGGGACTTCAGGTGTCAGGCGCTTTACCGCTGCCAGACGGTCCCACAAGCCGGGCTGGGGATTGGCAAAGGTATAGCGCCGGTCGTTTGCAAGCACCGTCCAGTCCTGCATGCCCTCACTGCCGAATACATGGCCATCGACATCCTTGATATCGAGGATCAGGATCCCGCGCCGGGTGAGCAAGGCATACTGGATCTGAATAACACCGCCGTTGCCGTCTGGTATCAGCGTATTTTTCAACACACCGCAACTGGCGTCATGCAGCCGGCGTTCCACATCACGCTGTCGCCGCCGGCGGATCATCCACCACGCAATGCCGCCCGCCACCAGCAGGATGAACAGCACGAGAGCGCCAACCACCCACAATCCATCGTTGTTTGCAGCGCCGTAACCGGGAGACATCGTGTTCAGAGTTGGCCGGCGAGATCGGCAAGATTTGCATCGATGGTTGCAAATCGGGACGGCAGCGCCAGCAGCGCAGCGAGTTCGGTCGGTGGCACAATATCGCAACCGAGCAGTGGTTCCACGATCGTATCGAACTTGGCCGCATGAGCCGTAGCGACGACGGCCCAGTGACGTTGCCGGCGTTCGGCTTCGGACAGATGGCGATAGACGTGCAGGCCTGTCGCAGTATGCGGGCACCAGGCGATACCGTGCCGGCTGAATTCATCGCGCAGGCTGCTGCGAATCTCCGCATCCGATACAGCCATCGCACTCACCTCTTCACGCAAGCTGGTGATGTCACCGCACAACTGACGCAGCCGTTCCATATTGCTTGGATTACCTACGTCCATTGCCGAAGCGAGCGTCTGTATGCTGGGTCTGGGCAGCCATTGCCCGGTCGCCAGGTAATCCTCGATTGGCGTATTGGCATTCGTTGCCAGCACGATGCGATCGATGGGCAGACCAAGCCGACGCGCCCAAACGCAGGCAAAGCCGTTGCCCAGGTTGCCGGTGGGAATCACGAAACTCAGCGGCTGGCCGGTTTTACGCCAGTGTTCCAGACTCGCTTTGGCATAGTAGGCTGCCTGGGGTAGCAGACGACCAACATTGATGCTGTTTGCCGAACAGAGACGATGAGCGCTGGCCAGTTTCTGGTCAGCAAAAGCTTCCTTGACCAGGCGTTGGCAGTCGTCGAATTCACCGCGTACCGCCAGCGAGATGACATTTTCACCCCAGCAGGTGAGTTGATGCTGCTGGCGCGGCGATACGCGTCCCAACGGGAACAGCACGACTACCCGGGTTCCGGGCCGCCGATGATAGGCCGAAGCGACGGCGCCGCCGGTATCGCCCGATGTAGCGACCATGATCGTCACGGGTGGCCTGGCGAAGCGCCCATCCTCGATGATGCGTTCCATGCAGGCGGCAAGGAATCGTGCACCGACATCCTTGAAGGCAGCGGTTGGCCCATGAAACAGCTCGAGAACCGAGAGCTGGCCGCTCTCCATCTCGCGCAGTGGCACGGGAAAATTCAGCGCCTGATGGCAAATATCCCGCAGGCGTCCCGACAGTGTCGAGTCGGCAAAAAACGGTGTCAGCAACTGTTCGGCGATGTCTGGCAGGGCATCGCGTCCGGCAAAGTCCTGCGGCCGCATTGCCGGCAGGCTCAGCGGTACAAAAAGGCCACCATCGGGTGCAGTGCCGCTCATGATAGCCTGCTCAAGACCGACCGGCGCCCCTCCGCGTGTGCTGACGTACTGCATGAGGGACTTCAGAGTGCGGTGCCCAGGTAAGTTGCCAGCCGCAGCAGGTCAGCGAAAACACCAGCCGCCGTTACCGCTCGCCCGGCACCCGGTCCCTGGACCACAAGCGGGTTTTCACTGTAGCGTGCTGACGCAAAGCGGACGATATTGTCGGTCAGATTGATATTGGCGAAAGGATGAGTGCGCGGCAGGCTCTCAAGCTGTACCGTCGCCGTACCGCGCTGCCGGTCAAGGCGTCCGACGTAGCGCAACACCTGCCCGTCTGCCTCTGCCTTTTGCCAGCGCCCGGTCATGGCCTTGTCGTGAGCGGATAGTGCGCGCAGGAATTCCTCCGCATCGCCGCTATCGAGTCCGGCAGGAACCAGGCTTTCGATGCGTACATCCTTCAGTTCGAGGCGCATGCCCATCTCGCGACCGAGAATGATCAGTTTGCGGGCGACATCGAGACCCGACAGGTCGTCACGCGGATCAGGCTCCGTATAACCAGCGTCGCGTGCCTCGCGCACGATGGTCGAGAATGGCTTGCTGCCATCGAAGACATTGAACAGGTAAGCGAGCGTGCCGGAGAAAATGCCGTCAATGCTGTGGATCTCGTCGCCGGTCTCACGCAGGTCGCGTACGGTGCCGATGATCGGCAGCGCTGCGCCCACGGTTGTCTCGTACAGAAAACGCGTGTTGTGCCGGCGTCTGACTTCATGCAACTGATCGTAGCTCGCAAGCGATCCGCTCGCGGCTTTCTTGTTCGGTGTGACGACATGCACACCGGTACCAAGCCAGTCCAGATAGCGTGAAGCCACGTCCTCGCTGGCGGTGCAGTCAACCACCACCGCGTGTGGCAGATGTTCCGCATGTACGTGCCGGGCAAACCGGTCCCAGTCCAGCGGTTCTGATTTCTGTGCAAATTCCGCCTGCCAGTTGCCCAGATCAATCCGCCCCTCGGCCAGCAGCATATGGCTGGAACTGGCAATCGCGCGCACCCGCAAGTCGAGATTGAACTGCGACTTCAGTCGCGGCAGTTCGGCCGCCATCTGGTCGATCAGCACACGCCCTACGTTACCTGGGCCCACGATACCTATGGAAATGGTCTCGGCCGACAGATAAAAGCCCGAATGCACCGCCCGCAGGGCGCGCGTGGAATCTGCGCGGGCTACCACAGCCGATATGTTGCGCTCTGATGAGCCTTGCGCGATCGCCATCACGTTAATGCCGGCACTGCCGAGCGTGCTCAGGAAGCGCCCGGCGACGCCTGGCATCCCGGCCATGCCATCGCCTACCACGGCGATGATGCTGCACGGATTCTTGATGGTTACGCTCTGGATCAGGCCCTGATCAAGTTCGACGGAAAAAGCCCGGCGCACGACTTTCTCGGCCTGTTCTGCCATGCGGCTCGGTACACCGATGCATATCGAGTGTTCAGAGCTCGCTTGCGAGATGAGAATTACCGAGATGGACGCCTCGCGCAGCACCCCGAACAGCCGATTGGCAGTACCGGGTACGCCGATCATGCCTGCACCCTCGATATTCACGAGTGCGACATCGTCAACCGAGGTAATGCCCTTGATGGGTTGCTGGGAACCCGAGCCGGGCCCGATCAGCGAACCGGTCGCCGCGGGGTTGAATGTGTTCCGTATCCAGATCGGGATTGCACGCTGTACGGCTGGTGCCATGGTCTGGGGATGAATGACTTTGGCACCAAAATAAGCCAGCTCCATCGCTTCGTTGTATGACAGCGCGCTGATGATCGTCGCTTCCGGTACCCGGTTCGGGTCGGCGCTCATCACCCCGTCGACATCAGTCCATATGGTGATCTTTTCCGCATCCACGAGTGCGCCGACGATGGAAGCGGAAAAATCGCTGCCATTCCGGCCAAGCGTGCAGAACAGACCGTTGGGCTCTGAAGCGATGAAGCCGGTAATGACAGAAATACCCCGGGTTTCCTCACCAAAGTGACGACGTGCGCGGGAACGCGACTCTTCCCACTGCACGGCTGGTCCCATCTCACCCCGCTCGACCACGATCAGGTCGCGCGCATCCACCCATCTGACCTGAAGGTTGCGGGGGTCCGACTGCGCGCGCTCCGTGAGATAGGCAGCCAACAGTCTCGATGACCACAGTTCGCCATATCCGGCTACCAGATCCCGGCTGCGCTCTCCGGCCTGACGTACCAGTGAAATCGAGTGCAGCAGACCGCCCAGATCTGCCATGTCCGCATCGAAGATGCCGAGGATCTCGTTCGCCCGGGTCTGCTGCCTGAGCAAGGTGCTGACCGTGGCCCGGTATCGGCTGGCGAGGGCCGCCTGACGACCGGCAAGATCCGGAGCTGATTGCTCTGCAGCTGCCACCAGGCCGAGGAGCGCATCCGTCGTTTTTGCCATGGCGGATACGACCACAGCCTGTCGTTCCGCTGGTTCGGCAAGCAGAATATCGGCAACCCGGCGAAAGCAATCCGCATCGCCAAGACTGGTACCGCCAAACTTGTGAACCTGCCAACCCGGCTGCGCCATCCGTCCGTTCCTGATCAAGGGGAAAAAACCGCTGGCAATAATACCCGTTCCGCAGGCCGGCCACAGCGCTTAAGGCCTGATCGGTTTGTGGGCTAGAATCGACCCCGCCCCAGTTGCCAATAGCAGCACGCCGAAATATGGCCAGTATCTTCGTTGCCGCAGTCGACTCACCGCAGGATCGGACCGATCTCGATCGATCGGTTGCCATGCCGATCGAACGTCAGCACGTCATCCGCAGTTTCAGTGACGCGACCTACCCTGAACTCCTAGATATCGAGCGCCGCGGACACGGTTTCTACGGTTGGGGTCTGCGCGGACATCCGGAAAACATCCAGCACTGGTTCCAGATGGGTGTGGGTGACTTCGTGTTGCTGGTTCAGCGGGAGCAGTTCCGCTATTACGCCAAGGTCCTCGGGCGGTACCAGAATGCCAAGGCTGCCAGCCTCATCTGGGGCGCTGATCGTCCAGAGCCGGAGGTTAGGGAGTATCTGTTTTTCCTGTCTGAGCCGGTTGCCCTTAACCTTCCCTGCGCCGAGTTGGCGGATTATCTGCCGGCCGGATCGGCCGAGATCAGTCGCATGTCGGCCGAGAGCATCGACCGGATTGAGGCTGATTTCGGCGGTATTGAGCGCTTTGTACGCCGGCGACTGCTGAATACCTCAGTTGGCGGCCCGGTGCTCGATATGAGCGGGATGATCCGCATCTCGGAACGCGATATGGCGAAACTTCAGCTGCTCGAACCGCAAAACAGCAAGGAAGGGCGTCAGGCCGTTATCGATACCATCATCAAGCGCCGGGGCCACCCGGGATTCCGGCAGGCTCTGCTCGATGCATACGAGCACCGATGCGCGATCACCAATTTCACCGCGGTCGATGCCCTTGAGGCAGCCTACATTGTTCCGTTTCGGGGCAAGTCCACCCACCATGCCTCAAATGGCCTGCTGCTCCGTGCCGACGTACACACCCTGTTTGATCTGGGCAAGATTGCGGTAGATACGAAAACCATGTCGGTAGTGATCTGCGACGACCTGATGGAAACCAGTTACCGGATACTGGCTGGCCGCCCCCTGCGCTACCCGCGCGACGAAAGCCAGCGACCCAGCCCGGAAGCACTTGATCTGCACCGCCGCCTGGCGGGACTCTGACTGCCCACGGGTATACTCACCGTCATGTTCAAGAACCGCGAAGAGTTTCTCGCCTGGCCACGCCGGGCCATCACCCTGCTGGGGATGTCTGGCGTGGGCAAGACCACCCTCTCCAGCAGGTTGCCGAGTTCCAGCTGGTTTCACTACTCAGGCGACTACCGGATCGGTACGAAATACCTTGAAGAGCCGTTCCTTGACAGCGTCAAGGAAGAGGCCATGAGGGTTCCAGCCCTGCGCCAACAGCTGCGCAGTGATTCGATCTACATAGCGAGCAACATCACGGTCAACAATCTCGAGCCGATTTCAACCTTCCTTGGCAAGATTGGCGCAGTCAGGTTTGGCGGCCTCCCGCTTGCCGAGTTCCAGCGCCGACAGCGTCTGCACCGCGATGCCGAGATTGCCGCGATGAAGGATGTGGCGGCCTTTATCAACAAGGCTCATGACATCTATGGCTATGACCACTTCCTGAATGATGCCGGCGGCAGCATTTGCGAGCTCGACGATGCCAGCATGCTGGAGGTCCTGGCCAGACATACGCTGATTCTCTACCTGCGCGCCGGTGACGACATGGAGCAGGAACTCATCCGTCGTGCAGCCGGGAATCCCAAGCCCCTCTATTACCGTGAGGATTTTCTTGAGGAGCAGCTGGCCGCTTACCTGGCCGAAACCGGCTGCGCCACGCCGGAAGAGGTCGAACCTGACAGCTTCGTGACCTGGATTTTCCCGCGCCTCGTTCAGCATCGACGACCACGCTATACGGCGATTGCCGAGCGTTATGGCTATACGGTCAACGCACGTGACATCGATACGCTGCGTGACGAAACCGATTTCCTTGAGCTGGTTTCTGCTGCCATCTCGCGGCGCAGTGAATCCCGTAGAGGATAATCCGCATGGGCTTCTATACAGACCGCATACTGCCCCGGCTGATTTCGGCAGGCATGAAAAACAAGGCCATGACCAAACACCGGCCGCGTATTCCAGTGCTGGCCAGTGGCCGGGTTCTGGAAGTCGGCATGGGTTCCGGACTGAACATTCCCTGGTACGACAGCAAGGTCACCCACCTGTTCGGGCTGGAGCCATCCGAGGTGCTGCAGGCCGAAGCTGCTGAACTGGCAGCGACTGCCGGCGCGCCGTTTCCGGTGGATTTTCTGACCGCTGGTGCTGAAAGCATCCCGCTGGAGCGGGCAAGCATGGATTGCGTCGTCAGCACATGGACGCTGTGTTCCATCCCTGACCTCGACCGGGCCCTGGCCGAGATACGGCGGGTACTGAAACCCGACGGGCAACTGCTGTTTCTTGAGCATGGCAGGGCACCGGATGCCGCCGTTGCACGCTGGCAGGACCGACTGGCACCCGTGTTTCGTGGCCTCGCCGGCTGTAACCCGAACCGGCAGATCGATGCGTCGATAGAAGCTGCCGGATTCCGCTTCAAGGAAATCGAGCGTACCTATTTTGACGGGCCGAGGTTCATCTCCTGGCACTTCATCGGCAGGGCCACGCCGGACAACCGGTAATTTGCGGTTTTGCAGCCGGCAGGGGAACTGGCAGAATGACGGCCCTGCGGACTACCCCACCACGACCTCAGTGAGCGATCCAACGATGGACAAAAAGAAGGGCGAAAGGCCCCTCGATGGCTACCGTGTTCTCGAAATGGGCCAGTTGCTGGCCGGGCCTTTTGCCGCCAGCGTACTGGGTTACTTCGGTGCCGAAGTCATCAAGATCGAGCCACCCGGCAGTGGTGATCCGATTCGTACCTGGCGCGTGATGAAGGATGGCGTATCCCTGTGGTGGCACAGTCTGGGACGGAACAAGAAGTCGGTAACGCTCGATTTGCGTAATCCGCGTGGCCGGGAAATCGCCCGCAAGCTGGCCCTGAAGTCAGACATCCTGATCGAGAATTTTCGCCCCGGCACGCTGGAAAAATGGGGTCTGGGTCCGGCTGATCTCTGGAAGGACAACCCCGGACTCATCTACGGCCGGATTTCCGGCTATGGCCAGGACGGGCCCTACGCGTCGAAGCCGGGTTTTGCATCCGTCTGCGAGGGACTGGGCGGTCTGCGTTACGTCAACGGTTTCCCGGGTGAGGCGCCCGTCCGCCCGAACCTGAGTATTGGCGATACGCTGGGCGGTATTCACTGTGTGCTCGGTGTCCTGCTGGCATGCATTCAGCGTGCGAAGGATCCACAGCGGCGCGGCCAGGTCATCGATGCGGCACTGTACGAATCGGTCTTCAATCTCATGGAAGGCGTGGTCCCCGAATACTCGGGCGCAGGTGTAGTGCGTGAACCGTCTGGCTCGACACTGACCGGTATCGTGCCTACAAATACCTACAAGTGCCAGGATGGCAAGTTCGTCATCATTGGCGGCAACGGCGATTCGATCTACAAGCGGCTGATGTACGCAATCGGGCGTCCCGATCTGGGTGATGACCCGAGAATGGCAAACAATGCAGGCCGCGTTGCACATGAAAAGGAACTCGATGCTGCCATCGGTGCCTGGACGGCATCGTTGACTTCTGTTCACGTACTTGATGTGCTTGAAAAGGCCGTTGTGCCTTCCGGGCCGATCTACAGCGTCGTGGACATGCTGAGCGATCCGCACTTCAATTCCCGTGGCTTGTTCGAGGAAGTGCAGGTCAACGGCGAGGCGCTGAAAATTCCGGCCATGATGCCGTTTCTCAGTTCTACACCAGGTCGTACTGACTGGCCCGGCGCGGAAATCGGTGCGCACAACGAAGAAGTGCTCGGCGGCCTCCTCGGCTACGGAACCGAAGAGCGACAGGCACTGGCCCGCGACGGCGTGATCTGAGTGTCATCCGGATCTTTCAGTCTGCCTTTTGCCGAGGATCTGGTCGCTCGCAGCCTCGCCAGCCTGCGTTTCAGTGAGCACACCGGGAACGGGGGCGGACCCCTCCTGCAGCTAAGGACCGTAAATGCCCCGCATGCAGATGCCGGGTTCTTGCGACTATGGATTGCCGAACCGGGCAGCCTTGCCGATCGCATGCTGCATTTCCGCCTGTGTGCTGGTCCGGTAGATACGCAGCTGTTTTTTCTGTTCGGGCGCGCCGACAGCGTGATGCCGCATTTTCATGCGCAGGTTGTGCAGTTTTCGCCCGACGCGTGCGTATTCAATGCGGATTTCCTGCCGCGTCTTGATCCCGTCGATTACCCCGACTACTTCCGGCAGGTTTTTCACCCGCTGAACATGCCGTACTGGAAGGCCATCAACGATTACCAGAACGTGTGTTCGCACGCACCCGGAAATCCGGCTATCGCCACCTTTTTGTCGCACTGGTCCATCGGCACGAGCCGTCCTGCAAGCGCGAATGAGCTTGTGAAAGTGGCACCGAGTATCCACGGTTACCTGTCGCACTGGCTGGACCTGGCCGGCAAGCTCTGCTTCGATGCTCCCGACGCTGATGTCCTGCGTCAACGGGATGCAAAACACATGGGGTGTTTCCTGGACGAGAGTCTGGACCCCCGTGCATGGAAGGGTGTCTATACCGTGGTCGGGAATGAAATCGGGCAGCTGATCCGGCAGACCATCGCTCAGCCCCTGCATTAGACTGAAGCGGCAAGTCCGCATCCATACACGCCTGAACGGGGCACTACATGAAAATCGCAATTGTCGGCGCAGCTTATACCGGCCGGGCTGCCGCCCTGCACTTCAGGAACAAGGGCCATGCTGTCAGCGTCAGCACCACGCGACAGGAACGGACCACTGATCTCGCTACGGTTGCCAACCACATCGTTGTGATGAAAGGCAGCGATTCTGCGGCCATGCAGAGCCTGATCAGGGATGCCGACGTAGTGCTCCTGAGCATGGCCGGCGGACTCGGGGTCAAGGACGGCAAACCCTATATGGATCCAGTCGCTTACCGGGATGCCTACGTCGGTACCGTGGAAGGACTGATCAGCGCACTCCCGGCTGCACCCGGACTCCGGCAGATCATCTTTTGCAGCTCAATGAATGCCTATGGCGATGCCAATGGCGTCAATCCTGTTGATGAAAACACCCCGGCCAATGCGGCTTCCCCTGCCGCGCAGGTCTTTATCGAAGCGGAGCAGAAACTCGCCGCACTTGAAAGCGATACCCTCAGGGTCTGCAATTACCGCACCGGGACGATCTATGGCCCCGGTCGCGAGCATCGCAATGAACTGAAGTACATCGCTGGCAAGCAGATCCCCTTCGATGGCCAGTCAGATGCGATGCTGGTTCACCGCGACGATGTGGTGCGAGCCATCGAGTTTGCAATCGATCATCATCTGTCCGGACTCTATAACCTGTTCAATGACCTTCCGGAAAACAAAGCGGACTTTTTTGCCCGCGTTGCCAAACGTGAGGGGCTTGAGCCTGTAATCTGGCTGGGCGTATTCAAGGGACCGCGCGGCGTTTCCAACGCGAAGCTCAAAAAGGCCGGATTCAGTTTCGCGGATCCGGTTGGCGAGCACGAGAGCCAAAATCTGCTGGCATGATCTGGCGTATACCCGCCCACAGAGCCAGTCCTGTGCTGATTATCTGCAGTGTCCGTCCACGGCCGGCTATTGCCAGCATGGTCAGAATCGATCCGGAGACAAGCAGGCCCGGCAAGGTGGTCAGTCGTTGGGCGATCTGGATGCCACGCTGCACCCCTCCGAGTTGTGCTTCTATGTAGCTGATTTCGCTGCACATCTGCTCGCGTTGCTGTGCACAGCGCTGCAGCAGATCAGCACGCCGCTGCTCGAAGTCCGTGAGACCGGCGCTCATGTCGTGTTTCTCAGTCGGTCGCGATCCTTGCGCAATTCAGTCAGGGTATCGGCAAGCATCGGTGGTTTGCGCCGCAGTTGAACGGCAAGCTTCCAGGCACCCAGGCTTGCCATCAAAAAGAAGAAGGCCGTAACCAGCACGGAGACCAGAATCCTGTGACCGTCCCAAAACGCAAAAATAAGCGTCAGGCCGGCCAGCAGGCAACCCATGCCGGCAAAGAAGAGCGCGAAAAATCCCAGGGCCAGCAGGCCAGCTGCACGGCGAACCTCCGCCTGCAGTTCAAGCGTCAGCAGCTCAATGCGCGTCTGGCCTACATCAATCAGGGAAGCCAGAACACTGGACAGTGATCGTAACAGTCTGCTGAGTGGACCTCCGGCAGGCGTTGTGCTGTATTCCATGGCTGGTACATCCGCAAACAGGTGTTAGCGCCGACTGATCAGGACTCCGAGCAGCAGGCCGATACCTGCAGCAATGCCAACTGCCTGCCATGGATTCTTGTGCACGTACTCATCCGCCGACTCTGCCGCCTGTCGTGCCTGATCAGCCGTTTTAGCCTGAATCGCGACAAGTCTTTCCCGGGCCTGATGAACCGAAGCTCTCGCTCGAGTGCGTATTGCATCGATTTTCTCGCCGGTCTGGCTCGCTGTGGCCTGCAGCAGTGCCTCTGCATCCTCAATGACCGTCTGCAGATCACTGAAAAGTTTGTCAGTGCTTACTTTTTCCGGGCCTGTCATGTTCAAATCCTCTGCGAGCTTGCCAACCTCAAGTGTACATGAGACGCAATCGACACGGCTCTGACCGG
>JBIJCV010000241.1:0-3715 GCA_044344525.1 Gammaproteobacteria bacterium
AGATTTTTCGGCGGTCGCCAAGGTGGTATCCGAAGATCCGCAGTCGGCCATCGAGGGCGGCGATCTGGGCTGGACCGCCCGGGGAAATTTTGTCCCGGAATTCGAAAAGGTCATGAACGCCCTGCAAATCGACGCCATCAGCGAACCGTTCAAGACGCAATTCGGCTGGCACATCCTGCAGGTGCTGGAACGCCGGGTTTACGACGCAACAGCCGACAAGCAGCGCCAGCAGGCCGTACTCGCCATCCGCAACAGCAAACTCGGCGACGAAACAGAGCTCTGGACGCGGCGCCTGCGCGATGAGGCTTTTGTCGAAATCCGGATCTAGCCCCGCCCGCCAGAAATCGCCAGTCCTGGCACTGGAACCCCGATGACCAAAGCGCTGCCACGTATCGCCATCACCTGCGGAGAACCGGCCGGCATCGGGCCCGATCTCGTGCTCACGCTCGCCAACCAGGCCTGGCCCGCTGAACTCATCGTGTTCGGTGATGTAAAGCTGCTGACTGCACGCGCCGCGACACTGGGCCAGCAGGTCGAGATCGTGTCCTGGGCCAGCAACGGCAATGCGCCGCTTGCCGCACGCCCCGGTCGTTTGCTGGTCGCTGATCTCCCGCTGCGCGCACCGTCTGCGCCCGGCCATCCGGATCCGCGCAACAGTCCCTGGGTACTCGAACTGCTCAAGCGCGCCAGTGCCGGTTGTCGGCTCAGACAGTTCAGCGCGATGGTGACGGCACCGGTACACAAGGCGGTGATCAACGATGCTGGCATTCCGTTTACCGGGCACACTGAATTCCTTGCGGACCTGACCTCTACGGCCAAGCCGGTCATGCTGCTGGTGGCCGGCGAACTGCGCGTGGCACTGGTCACCACACACCTGCCGCTGCACGCAGTACCGGCTGCCATCACACGCGCGCTGGTGGAAACCACCGGGCGCGTCCTCGATAGCGGTCTGCGCCGGCTGTTTGGCATCCGGCAGCCGCGCATCGTCGCCCTGGGCCTGAATCCGCATGCCGGTGAATCCGGGCATCTGGGCACTGAGGAAATCAACGAGATTGCGCCGGCACTGGTCACGCTGCGCAAAGAGGGCATGGCGATCAGCGGGCCGGTGCCGGCCGATACCGCCTTCGTGGACCGCAACCTGTCCGGCGTCGATGCCGTCCTTGCCATGTATCACGATCAGGGCTTGCCGGTACTCAAGCATCACGGCTTCGGCCGCGCGGTGAATGTGACACTCGGTCTGCCGATCATCCGCACTTCGGTGGATCACGGCACGGCATTCGAACTGGCCGGCACCGGCCGCGCAGATGCCGGCAGCCTGCGTGCAGCGGTCAAACTTGCCATCGAGATGGCCGCCCGTCAGCAGTCATGAGCAGGCCAGGACCACGGAAACGCTTCGGCCAGCATTTCCTGAATGACGCCAACATCATCCGCAAGATCATTGCCAATGTTGCGCCGGCATCCACCGACCACTTTGTGGAAATCGGCCCCGGTCAGGGCGCGATCACCCGGCCGCTGCTGGCGAGCGGCGCGCGCCTCGATGCCATCGAAATCGACCGCGATCTGGCACGTGATCTGCCTGGCCGGGTACAAACAGAGCGCTGCACCGTACACTGCAGCGATGCCCTGCACTTTGATTTCAGCAGCCTGGCAGCGCCCGGTGAAAAGCTGCGCCTGGTCGGCAATCTGCCCTACAACATCTCCACGCCGCTGCTGTTCCACTTTCTGCAGTACGGGGCGAGCTGGCGCGATCTGCATGTGATGCTGCAGAAGGAAGTGGGCGAACGCATCGCCGCCGGACCCGGCAACAAGACTTATGGCCGGTTGACCGTCGCGCTGGGCCTGCGCTGCCGCATCGAACATCTGTTCGGCATCAGTCCGGGCAGTTTTCACCCGCCACCGCAGGTGGATTCGGTGTTCCTGCGGCTGGTGCCACATCCGGTGGCACTGGCTGATGTCGAAACACTGGCCTTTACTGACCGGCTGGTCACCAGCGCCTTCGGCATGCGCCGCAAGCGGCTCAGCAATGGCCTGAAGGGCCTGGCGACAGAGGCGGAGATCAGCAGCGCCGGTATCGATCCCGGCCTGCGCCCCGAACAGATAGACCCGGCCAGCTGGCTGCAACTGGCTGAATTTCTCGTTGCACGCAAACCAGCGCTTGCCAAGCAGCAGACGACTCTCCCAGAATGGCCCGGACAATGACCGCGAACACCAGCACAACCAGCCTCAAGATCAGCGTGGAAACCCACTACCTCGCTGATCAGTCCGAACCCGAAAGCGAGCGCTATGTGTTTGCCTACACCATAACCATCCAGAATACGGGCGTAGTACCGGCGCGACTGCTGGATCGCCACTGGATCATCACCGATGCCAACGGCAAGGTGCAGCAGGTGCGCGGCGATGGCGTCGTCGGCGAACAACCCACCATCCTGCCCGGGCAGCGACACCGCTACTCCAGCGGCGCCGTGATAGAGACCCCGGTCGGCACCATGGAAGGCAGCTACGGCATGTGCAGCGATGACGGTGCACAGTTCCGCGCCGATATCCCGTGTTTCCGGCTCGCAGTGCCCGGCGTCCTGCACTGACGCATTCCGGTCCGCCCCATGGCGATCTACGCAGTCGGCGATGTACAGGGATGCTGTGACGAACTCGAACGCCTGATCGACACGCTGCGCATCGACCGTCTGCATGACGAACTGCTGTTCGTCGGCGATCTGGTCAATCGCGGCCCGAAGTCCCTGCAGACCCTGCGTCTGGTCCGTTCACTCGGCAGTCAGGCGACGGTGGTGCTCGGCAATCATGACCTGCATCTGATCGCGCTGGCTTTCGGCAACCGGGCGCGCGCCAGACACCAGGAACTTGCTGAAGTCCTGCAGGCGCCGGATGGCGAAGAACTGGTCAACTGGCTGCGCCATCGGCCGATGGCAGTGTACCGACCGGAACTCAACACTCTCATGGTGCATGCCGGCGTCGCTCCGCAATGGGATCCGCTGCTCACCATCAAGCTGGCCCGTGAAGTCGAACAGGCCCTGCGTGGTCCGGACTGTGCCAGTTTCATCAGCGGTCTTTACGGCGACGAACCGGCGCGCTGGTCAGCGGCCCTCAGCGGCCAGGAGCGCCTGCGTTTCATCACCAACTGCCTGACCCGTATCCGCTACTGCCATGCAGACGGCAGCCTCGATCTGGTCGAGAACGGTGCGCCGGGCACACAGCCGGCGGGGCTCAGCCCATGGTTTGATCTGCCGGGCCGGCAGACCGCCACGGTGCGCATCGTGTTTGGCCACTGGGCAGCACTGGGCCTACTGCAGCGTGACAAGCTGCTCGGCATCGATACCGGCTGCGTGTGGGGACGGAAGCTTACCGCCGTGCGTCTGGACGGGCCGGCAAAGATCGTCAGCGTGGCCCGCGGTACGGACTGAACTCAGCGCATTCGCCGCTCAGACCGCGACCGGCGCCTTGATGTGCGGGTGGAAGACGTAGTCCACGATGCCGATATCTTCATAGCGATAATCGAACAGCGTGTCGGGTTTGCGCTTGAGTACCAGCTGCGGCAGCGGCAAGGGCGTGCGGCGCAGCTGTTCATCGGCCTGCTCGAGATGATTGAGGTAGAGGTGGCAGTCGCCGCCGGTCCAGATGAATTCGCCGGGTTGCAGGCCCGCCTGCTCAGCGACCAGACAGGTCAGCAGCGCGTACGATGCAATGTTGAAAGGCACGCCGA
>JBIJCV010000242.1:0-3714 GCA_044344525.1 Gammaproteobacteria bacterium
GGCCCCGCGGAGGCCCCCAGGGTTGCATGTGCGGGGGGCAAAAAAAACGGGGGCCGCAGACGCGGCCCCCGTCTTGTCCAGAATTACGTATCTGGATTACGGAGTCGCAGGGGCGGCCGGTGCAGCGGCATCAGCCGGCGCAGCGGCATCGGCCGGTGCAGCTGCATCAGCAGCGGCGCCAGCAGCATCACCTGCTGCGTCAGCAGCAGCGCCAGCGGCATCAACAGCAGCGCCAGCCGCATCGGTAGCGGCAGCGCCGGCATCGGCAGCAGCGTCAACAGCCTGTGCAGCGCTGTCGACTGCCATGTCGGCAGCTTCAGTCGCCTGCTCGGCAGCTTCGGTCGCCTGCTCGGCGGGCTTGCCACCACAGCCGGCGATCATCAGCAGCGCAACTGGCAGGCCAAGCCATGCCTTACGGATCGTAGTGCTCATTAAATAATCCTCCTGTATCCACAACTTTCAACGGCCAGATTCAGGCGTATAACTTTCCGCCTGATATCGGCAAGCGGGTCACGGGACACCCCCCGTAAACGCCTGTTTGCCGAAACCGGTTCCCATCCCATTGCTGCCATTCAGAGCTTTGTAACGAACGCCCCGGCGCTTGATACCGGAAATCCGCACCTGGCATCTGCCTGGCAACCTGAAGCCTGCTGAGAGCCGGCAGGCGCGCGTAGCATACACCAATACAACTGCGCTGAATTCCCCCTGGTCAATCTGATCAGGAAGTTGACGGCAGAGGGCAGTGCCGGTCATCATAGCGACGCCGCGTCGGTAAAAGACCATGCCCAGAATTGAAGCCGCCAATATTGAGGAACATGTTCGTCTGCAGACCGGACGGATTCTGAGCGCTGCAACCCAGCTGTTCCGGGATCTCGGCTACCGCGGTACCGATATGGAGGATATTGCCCAGGCCGTCGGACTGGCGCGCAACTCCCTGTACCGCTATTACCCCAACAAGGACCATATCCTGCTGGCCTGTGTGCTGCGCGATATGGTGCCGTTTGTCGAAGAACTGAAGTCGCTGGATGCCCGGTATCCCGATCCGCTGCCGCGGATTGCCGCATGGCTCGATACCCAGATCGAGATAGCCACGAGTCCGGCACATGCCACGATGGAACTCATGGGCGAGATCCGCGAAGCCGCGCCGGAACTGCGCAAGCAGATCATCGCCCTGCACGCCCTGCCAAATGCCGTGCTGGAAGGGGCGGTGACCGAACTGCTCAAGGGCAAACGCCGCGATGTGCAGCTGGTGACTGCTCTGGTTGCCGGCATGGTTGAGGCAGCATCGCGGCAGGCAATCAGACATGGCAACAAGGCGACCGTAAAGCGCGAACTGCGCCGCATGGTCGAGAGCGTACTGATCAACTAGAGGTCCCGGGGTTCGATGGATATCGACGCGAAACAACGTAACAAGATCCTGCTGCTGCTGTTTGTCGGGGTGCTGATGGGCGCCCTGGATATCGCCATCGTCGGACCGGCGTTTCCGGCGATTCAGGCCGAGTTTGCCGTCGGCAGCCGGCAGATGGCATGGATCTTCAATATCTATGTACTCGTGAGCCTGATCAGCACACCGCTCATGGCGAAGCTTTCCGATCGCTTTGGCCGGCGCAGCATCTACATCCTCGATGTGGGCCTGTTCGTTTCGGGTTCGCTGGTCGTGGCCAGCGCGCGCAGCTATCCGGTGATGATTCTCGGGCGCGCCCTGCAAGCCGTGGGTTCGGGCGGCATCCTGCCGGTTGCCGCCGCCGTGATCGGCGACACCTTCCCCGCTGAAAAGCGCGGCGGCGCGCTGGGACTCATCGGCGCGGTGTTCGGTATGGCGTTTCTGATCGGGCCGGTCCTTGCGGGCTTCATCCTCAAGTATCTGAGCTGGCACTGGCTGTTCCTGATCAATCTGCCGATCGGCCTGATATTGATGATCGGTGCCGCACGCATGCTGCCGGCCACGCGGCCGGCGCAGCGCAAGCTATTTGATTTCAAGGGTGTCCTGCTGCTGAGCCTGGTGCTCGGTCCGCTCGCGATTGGCATCACCGGCCTCGACCGGAGCCTGCCGTTGATGGGCATGGGCGAGCCACTGATCGGCGGGGCCATCATGTTTGCACTGGTGCTGATCCCGCTGTTCTGGGCGACTGAAAAGCGCGCGGCAGACCCGGTCCTGCAGCCCCGGCTGTTCAGTTCCCGGCAGATGAACATAGCCGGGTTGCTGTCGATCGGTACCGGCATGGCCGAGACCAGCGGTGTTTTCCTGCCGTCGCTCGCCGTCGCAGGCATGGGCATGACCGCCCACGAGGCGAGCTTCTGGATGATCCCGACCGTGATCGCACTGATGATCGGCTCACCGCTGGCGGGACGGCTGCTGGACAGCATTGGCTCGAAGATCGTGGTGCAGGTCGGCCTGCTGCTGACGGCGGTCGGCTTTTTCATGTTTGGCATTGCCGGCACCAACATGATCTGGTTTGTGCTCGGGCAGGTGCTCTCGGGCTTTGGCCTGGCGGCACTGCTGGGCGCGCCATTGCGCTACGTCGTGCTCAACGAGGCAGGTGCCGAGCAGCGCGGTGCGGCGCAGGGTCTGCTCAGCGTGATGCTCTCGATGGGCCAGCTCAGCGGTGCGGCACTGGTTGGTGCCATCGCTGCGTCATTTGGTCCGGATGATCCCCGGGGCTTCATGCAGGGCTTCATGCTCATCGGCGGCGTGATGGCGCTGATGACGATGCTGGCGCTTGGGCTCAAGAACCGGGCCGCAGAGCGTACCGCCAGCGCTGCCCTCAGCGGCTGATGCGAAGTTTCCTGGCCAGCCAGTTGCCCGCAGCGTAGACCAGCAACAGCAGCATTGCGGCCTGTCCGCTCATGACGCAGACGAGTTTCAGCTTTTTGGCGAGTACCAGCACGAATGGCAGCCAGCTGGTTTCGACTGGATAGAGGCTGATCACGCCCAGGGCGGCCAGGTTTTCCAGCCAGTCGAATACGGTTCCCAGCATGAACACCGGCAGCAGATTTCTGCCTGCCAGTGCCGCATACGCTTTCGGCAGGCTGTTGCGCAGCGCAAACGCGGCCGTCGCTGCAATGAACAGCCCCGCGAAGAAGGGGAATGCGTAGTCGATGAGTGTAAACGCGTAATAAAGATTGCGGGCTGCTGCGGTATAGGTGGCGATTTGTGGATAGACATCTGCGGCCGCCAGCCCGTTCTGCAGGTCGAAAGGCAGGTTGCCCGCCGCATGGGCCGGGAACAACTCTCCGATCCGCAGCAGCGCCAGCAGGGATCCGGCAAACAGCACCACCACGCTGAGGTAGAGCCACCATGTCCGCGACGTATGAATCACCAGATTCTGCAGCCGGTTCAGCATGATCAAGTCCTCGTGCCCGGCTCCGATCATGCCTGTCCGGTGCCAACGTCTCAATCGCTGGCACTATACTTTTGCGGCATTCGCCCCGGTGTAGTGTTTGAGGCATGTATTGATGGCTTGTTGGCTGATGAAGTCCGAACCCTCGGTGTACAGCATCGATGATCTGCAGCGCGACGGTCGGACAAACTGGACGGGTGTGCGCAACTACCAGGTGCGCAACATGTTTCGCGACGAATTCCGTGCCGGTGATCTGGCGTTTTTCTATCACTCGAGCTGCGCACAACCCGGCATCGTCGGTCTGATGAGTGTTGCAGCTCCGGCGAGTCCAGATCCGGGGCAGTTTGATCGCCGTTCCGAATACTTCGATGCG
>JBIJCV010000243.1:0-3709 GCA_044344525.1 Gammaproteobacteria bacterium
AGTTGCTCGGCGCCGACCGGACCGCGGGCATGAATGCGGCCGGTCGCAATACCGATTTCAGCACCCATGCCGAACTCACCACCATCGGCAAACTGGGTCGAGGCATTGTGCAGCAGGATCGCGCTGTCCAGCTCATGCAGAAATTGTTCGGCTGCCTGTACATCGCTGGCGATGATCGACTCGGTATGCCCGGATCCGTAACGCGTGATATGCGCAATGGCCGCATCGATATCACTGACCACATGGCAGGCCAGGATCGCATCCAGATATTCGGTACGCCAGTCAGCCTCGACGGCCGGTTTGACACGGGCATCGAGCGCACAGAGCTCGGCATCGCCGCGCAGCTCACAACCGGCGGCAATCAGCGCGTCGGCAACCGGCTGCCAGTGGCTCGCCAGGCAGTCGCGGTCGATCAGCAGGGTTTCGGCCGCCCCGCAGATGCCGGTACGCCGCATCTTGGCATTCAGTACCACGTCTCTGGCCATCGCCACATCTGCGGAATGGTGCACATAGACATGGCACAGCCCTTCGAGATGGCCCATCACCGGCACACGCGCATCGGCCTGCACGCGCGCGATCAGGCTCTTGCCGCCCCGGGGCACGATGACATCGATGAACTCCTGCATGTTGGCGAGCAGGTAACCGACCGCATCGCGACTCGCGGTCGGCACCATCTGGATGGCCGTCTCCGGCAAGCCGCCAGCACGCAGGCCGGCGACGAGCGCTGCGTGGATGGCAGTGCTCGAATGAAAACTCTCCGAGCCACCGCGCAGGATCACGGCATTGCCCGACTTCAGGCACAGCGCGCCGGCATCGGCGGTGACGTTCGGCCGGCTCTCATAGATGATGCCGATCACGCCCAGCGGCACGCGGACGCGCTGGATGCGCAGGCCATTCGGACGCACCCATTCAGCGATAACCGTGCCGACCGGATCGGGCAACTCTGCAACCGCTTCGATGCCGGCAGCCATCGCCGCCACGCGCTTCGCATCGAGTGCCAGCCGGTCGAGCAGCGCACCGGACAGACCGCGGGCTCGCGCCGCCTCCATGTCACGGGCATTTGCCGCTAGGATCTGGCTGCTGTGCGACCGCACAGCCGCAGCAGCAGCGAGCAGCGCCTGGGTCTTTTGTGCGGTACTGACGCGTGCCAGCACCCGTGCCGCTTCGCGGGCCTGCCGCCCGAGTGCACGCATCGCCGCGGCCATGCCCTCGGCGGTCTCCATGTCCGGCAGCGATGTCGGTATCGCACTCATCAATCGTCTGACTCAGTTGTCGAGCAAGGCGAGATTGTCACGGTGGATTATTTCTTCACGGCCACTGTAGCCCAACAGGGCAGCGAGTTCTTCGCTGCGCCGTCCGCGAATACGCTGCGCCTCCTCGCTCGAGCAGGCCACCAGCCCGCGCGCCAGATCGCGACCCTCAAGATTGCGAATCAGCACTGCGTCGCCGGCCTGAAAATCGCCGCCGACTTCGACCACGCCGACCGGCAGCAGGCTGCTGCCTCCGCGCAGCGCGCGTTCTGCGCCCGCATCGATGACCAGGCTGCCGCGCGGCACGAGCGTACCGGCGATCCACTGCTTGCGGGCCTGACGCGGCGTGCGCCCCGGCAGGAACCAGGTGCAGGCAGCGCCGTCCTCGATGGCCTGCAGCGGAAACAGCCGGCGGCCGCTGGCGATCACCGTCGCGCAACCGGCATTCATGCAGATCCGTGCTGCCACCAGCTTGGTGACCATGCCACCGGAGCCATACTCGGTGGCTGATGCGCCGGCCAGCGCCTCGATGGCCGGCGTCAGTTCGCGGACCTCGGGTATCAGCTTGGCACCGGCATTCAGGGTTGGATCGCTGTCGTAGAGCCCGTCCACATCGGACAGCAGGACCAGCACGTCGGCGCTGGTCATCTCGGCGACACGCGCACCGAGCCGGTCGTTGTCGCCGTAGCGGATCTCCTGGGTGGCCACCGTGTCATTCTCGTTGATGACCGGTATCACCTTGAGCCGCAGCAGCGTTTCCAGTGTGTTGCGGGCATTGAGGTAGCGGCGACGGTTCTCGGTATCGTCGAGTGTCAGCAGCACCTGGGCGATCTTGATGCCACGCGGTTCGAGCAGATCCTGATAAGCGTGTGCGAGCAGGATCTGGCCGGCGGCTGCGGCAGCCTGTGCATCCTCCAGGCGCCGCTGATCGCGTGCCATACCCAGATACTGCCGGCCGAGTGCAATCGCGCCCGAGGACACCACCAGCACCTGCTGGCCGCGTGCCTGCAAGCGGGCCAACTCATCAGCAACGGACTCCAGCCAGGCGCGATTGAGCCGGCCTGACTCCCGGTCGACGAGCAGCGAGGAGCCGATCTTGAGCACGATCCGGCCTGCGCTGCGCAGCGCAGCGTTGCGGTTATGCGACTGTTGGACCTGTGACGTCATGCCACCGTGGAGTGAGCCGGTGCCCCGCGTCTGACGGCCAGGGGTCCACTGCGCACCACAGAGCGGATTTCAGCGTGAACAGCCGCGCGGTTGATGAAGTTGTCGAGGTGGGCCGCCGCACCCGTCAACTCAAGCGTATAGCTCTGCAGCCTGTCGTCCAGTACGCGAGCACCTTCCGTCTGGACCAGCGCCTGAATATGCGGCAGTTCCTCATCCTCGATCCGGAGCTTCAGCAGCAGCAGTTCACGCTCGATGTGATCGCCCTCGGTGAGGTCAAAGATACTGACCACATCGATCAGCTTCAGCAGCTGATTATTGATCTGCCGGATCACAGCATCGGAGCCGAGCGTGACCAGGGTCAGACGCGACACCAGCGGATCCTCGGTCGGGGCCACGTTCAGGGATTCGATGTTGTAACCGCGGGTTGAAAACAGCGAGGCAACCCGGGTCAGCGCACCGGCCTCGTTCCGCAGAAGAATGGAAATGATGTGGCGCATCGGATAACCGGCAGGCAAATGAAAAAAAATAGGCCCGGAATACTCGCCCAGATCCACTTCTATTGCAATGCGGGAGTAGTTGGTTAAAACTCCTGAGAAGCTTTTGGCTCAACTCATTTTTATGACAACACGGGCACAGACTGCCGAAACCAGACCCCACCCGCTCGCCGGCAAGCGCATGACGGGCGCCGAGATCATCATCCAGGTGCTCGTCGATGAGGGTGTGCAGACCGTATTCGGTTACAGCGGCGGGGCGATCCTGCCCACCTACGATGCCGTCTTCCGCTATAACGATGAACATCGGGATGAGAACGGCACACCGCCACTGCCGCTGATCGTACCCGCCAACGAGCAGGGCGCAGGGTTCATGGCTGCCGGTTACGCCCGCGCCAGCGGCCGGGTCGGCGTCTGCATGGTCACCTCCGGCCCCGGCGCCACCAACACCGTCACGCCGATCCGCGACTCACTGGCCGACTCGGTGCCGATCGTCGTGATCTGCGGACAGGTACCGACCAATGTCATCGGCACCGATGCATTCCAGGAAGCGCCGGTCTCGGCGATCATGGGCTCGGTCGCAAAACATGTGTTCCTGGTCACCGACCCGCACCAGCTGGAAAGCACGGTGCGCACGGCATTCGAGATCGCCGCGATGGGCCGGCCAGGGCCGGTGGTCATCGATGTGCCGAAGGACGTGCAGAACTGGGTCGGCGAATTCCAGGGCGCCGGTTTGCTGCCCATCGATGCGTACCGCAAACGCATCGATGCAGCGATCGGCAGCGAGATCCCGGCCACTGC
>JBIJCV010000244.1:0-3706 GCA_044344525.1 Gammaproteobacteria bacterium
AGGCCGACCGGGATGCAGCTGTTGCGCTGTCCGGGAAACTTTCCGCTGCCGGCTTTGCGGGACAGCTGACCCGGCTCTAGCTGATGAACACCGTTGACTACATTCTTGTCGTGCTGGTCTCGGTTTCGGGCGTGGTGGGCGTGCTGCGCGGTTTCATCCGGGAGGCGCTGTCGGTGCTCGTCTGGATTCTGGCGCTGTGGGGTTCCGCCCGCTATGGTGGCCAGCTCGGACCGCTGCTGGACGGATTTCTGCAGGAGCCGGCGCTGCAACTCTGGGCGGGCCGCAGCCTGGCATTCGTTGCAATCCTGTTTGCCGGCAGCCTGCTTGGCTGGTTGGTGGGCTATCTGATTCGTAACAGCGCGGTGACCGGTACCGACCGGGTACTTGGCCTGTTGTTCGGTCTGGCCCGTGGGCTTATCGCAACGATCCTCGTGGTGCTGGTGCTGAAGCAGGGCGGGTTTGAATCGGAACCTTGGTGGCAACGGTCCAAGCTGATACCGTATGCGGCCGCAGCGGGCGAGCAGTTCTGGTCGCTGGCCGGGCAGCAGGTCAAAGGCCTCGGCGAACAGGCAGGAGTCTGGTTCTAGTGTGTGGCATCGTCGGCATCGTCAGTCATCGGCCCGTCAATCAGGGGCTGTATGACGCGCTGATGGTTCTTCAGCATCGTGGTCAGGATGCAGCCGGCATCATGACAGACTGGAACGGCACACTCTGTACGCGCAAGAAGAACGGGCTGGTCAGCGATGTTTTTCTGCAGCGGCACATGGAGGAACTGCGGGGCAATATCGGTATCGGGCACTGCCGCTATCCGACCGCAGGCACGCTCAAGTCAAGCGAAGCACAGCCGTTCTACGTCAATTCGCCTTATGGCATCGCGCTGGCACATAACGGCAACCTGACAAACTCTGACGAACTGAAAGCCCTGCTGATCCAGCAGGACCGGCGCCACCTGAATACCGGCTCGGATACCGAAGCCCTGTTGAATGTGTTTGCCCATGAACTCCAGCAGCAGCCTGCAGATGAACTGACCCCGCGGGCGATCTTTGCCGCTGTATCTGCCGTACACCGTCGTTGCCAGGGCGGCTATGCCGTGGTGGCACTGATCATCGGCTATGGCATCGTTGCGTTCCGCGATCCGCACGGCATACGCCCGGTCTGCCTGGGTCGTCGCGAGACGTCCGACGGCGTTGAGCATATGGTGGCATCCGAGAGTGTGGCGATGGATGCGCTGGATTTCGAATTGGTGCGCGATATCCTGCCGGGTGAGGCAGTGATCATCGAACTCGATGGCACGCTGCACAGTCAGGTCTGCGATCTCCCGCGCAGCTATACGCCATGCATCTTCGAGTACGTTTATTTTGCACGTCCTGATTCGATCGTCGATCGCATCTCGGTGTACAAGGCACGGTTGCGCATGGGCGAACGCCTCGCCGAGAAGATCCTGCGTGAGCGACCGGACCACGATATCGATGTGGTGATTCCGATCCCTGATTCGAGCCGTACCAGCGCTCTTGAGGTTGCGCACCGGCTGGGTGTGAAGTACCGCGAGGGCTTCATCAAGAACCGCTATATCGGCCGTACTTTCATCATGCCTGGTCAGGAGATGCGCCGGCAGTCGGTGCGTCGCAAGCTGAATGCGATTGACCTGGAATTCCGCGACAAAAACGTGCTGCTGGTCGATGATTCCGTGGTGCGTGGCACGACCTCACAGCAGATCATCGAAATGGCCCGGGAGGCCGGTGCACGACGCGTGTATTTTGCCTCGGCCTCGCCGCCGGTCCGTTATCCGAATGTGTACGGTATCGATATGCCGGCGGCCAGTGAACTGGTGGCGAGTGGCCGTACCGAACAGCAGGTCCAGGAATTCATTGGTGCCGACTGGCTCGTCTACCAGGATCTGGAAGACCTGATCAAGGCGGTTCACCATGACGATGCGCAGATCAGCGAGTTTGATACCTCATGCTTCTCAGGCGAGTACGTCACCGGCGATATCAGTCCGGAATATCTCGCGCATCTTGAGCAGCAGCGCAGCGACCGGGCCAAGTCACAGCGCGACCCCAAGCGCCGCCGCGGGCCGCCGGATGCTGATGCTGCAGCTGGTGGTGCTCCGGGCGCCAGCGCTGGTCCCCGGTTACGGACCGTCTGAGGCGGTCGTGCAGCATGCGGTAGCGAGCTGCCTGATACCCTCGTGAGTCTCAAGTTCCTTATTATTGACGATCACGCCGAATACCGGCGTCTGCTGTCCTATCACATTGCAGCGCGCTGGCCTGAAGCGGTGATTCGCGAATATGACCCTCTGCAGTCCGGGCGATTGCCGGATGCATTTTCCGGCGCCGGCAATGATGTCGTTCTGCTCGGTGATACCTGCGGTCGTGAGGATGCCATCGAGTGGCTGCGCAGGTTCCGTGCCCAGCCGAAATTTCCGCCCATTATCTTTATCGGCAATGGCGATGAGCGGCAGGTCATAGCCGCGATCAAGTCGGGCGCTGAGGAATATGTAGGCAAGCCGCGCCTCAATAATGCCCGGCTGGTGGAAGCCGTCGAGGAAGCCTTGCGTATTGGTTCGAATCGCGCCAACCCGGCCCGTACCGGTGGGGAGGCGATTGCGGCGAACGGCCACGGACCCATCCCCCGCAACTACAGTGTCGTCCGCAAGCTCGCGCACGGTGAGATTGCCACTGTCTATCTGGCGCAGGAACGGGGTTCGGGCCGCGAAGTCGTGCTCAAGGTCCTGCATCAGGTCAGCGATGCCGCGAGCGGCAAGATCCTCGACCGGTTCCTGCGGGAGTATGAACTCGCGGCTCGCCTCGATCATCCCAATGTGGTGCGCATTTTTGACTTTGGTGTGGCGGATGATCATGCCTACATCGCCATGGAGTATTGCGGTGGCGGCAGTCTCAAGCGGCGTATCGCTGCGGGAATGGATAGCTACGAAGCCTATCGGCTGATACGCGACATCGCCGCCGCGCTCGGCGTGCTGCATGCAGCCGGCATCCTGCACCGCGACCTCAAGCCGACCAATGTGCTGTTCCGCGATGACGATACGCTGGCGCTGATCGATTTCGGGCTGGCCAAGCAAGTGGCTCTGGCGGCTGAGGTTACAGGTGCTGGCGCGATATTCGGTACGCCTTACTACATGAGTCCCGAGCAGGGGCATGGCGAGGCTGTTGATGCCCGCGGCGATATCTACAGTCTGGGCATCATTTTTTTCGAGATGCTGACCGGCGCCAAACCCTACGACGGCGAGACCGCGATGAGCGTGATCGTCAAGCATCGGCAGACACCGGTGCCGGTTCTGCCGCCTGCGACAGCCGAGTTCCAGCCGCTGATCGAACGGATGCTTGCCAAACAGCCGACCGGCCGTTTTCAGGATGTTGCCGCACTGCTGGCCTGGAAGCCGGCGCTTTAGATCCGGAAGTCAGCGCAGCGGGAGAGGTTCCAGCTCAGGACCGGTGCGTGTCCAGCGCAGTACGCTGCCCTGCTCATACCAGTCACCCAGTACGATGCGCGTCGCAGCCCCGTGCTCTGCATTTTCAAACCGGTGGATCGCTGGCCGGTGCGTGTGGCCGTGAATCAGCAGCGATACCGCGTGACGTCGCATGACTGCGGCAACAGCCTGCTGGTTCACATCCATGAGCATGGGCGGTTTACGGCCATGAGCCTCCATGCTGCTGCTGCGCAGGCGGGTCTCGATGCGCTTTCTGGC
>JBIJCV010000245.1:0-3702 GCA_044344525.1 Gammaproteobacteria bacterium
CAGACGCCCTGGCTGGCTGTCACAGGACTCGTGATCCTGGTTGTGCAGATCGCCCTCGGCGGCTGGACAAGCTCGAACTATGCGGCGCTGGCCTGTCCCGACATCCCCACCTGTCAGGGTCAGTGGTGGCCGGAAGACAGCAACTTTGCCGACGGCTTCGTACTGTGGCGCGGGCTGGGCATCAACTATGAATTCGGCGTGCTGGATGCACCATCACGGGTTGCGATTCACTTCGCCCACCGGCTCGGCGCTGTGGCAACGTTCTTTGCACTGCTGTTGACAGGCCTGCGCTTTCGCGCCCACAGCTTCGCGGCACCGCTGCGACAAGCCGCTACGCTGGTAGTCGGTGCGGTAATCCTGCAGGTCTTCATCGGCGCCGGCATCGTCTGGTTCGGGCTGCCGCTGCCGCTGGCCACCGCACACAATGCGATGGCTGCACTGCTGCTGCTCACGGTGATCAACCTGAACCACAGGGCCTCGTTTGCGGCGAACCGGCGTCCCGGATACTGATGGACGTCACTCCGATTCTCGACCCGCTCAACGATGCACAGCGCGATGCTGTCACTGCATCACAGTCGCCGCTGCTGGTCGTGGCTGGTGCCGGCAGTGGCAAGACACGCGTGCTGGTGCACCGGATCGCCTGGCTGATCCAGGTCGAGAACGTGTCGCCGCTCGGCATACTCGCGGTGACATTCACCAACAAGGCAGCTGCCGAGATGCGCAGCCGGATCCACGCTCTGCTGGACATGCCGGTCAATCATCTCTGGATCGGTACCTTTCACGGCCTTGCCCATCGGCTGCTGCGCCGTCACTGGCGCGAGGCCGGGCTGGTCGAATCCTTCCAGATTCTCGACGCAGAGGACCAGCAGCGGGTCATTCGCCGGCTGATCAAGGGCCTGGATCTGGACGAGACCACCTGGGTGCCGCGTGAAATCCAGTGGTTCATCAATCACCACAAGGATGAGGGGCTTCGCCCCGGCCAGCTCAGCGACAACGGTGATACCACCCGCCGGCAGCTCATTCATCTCTATCGGCTGTATGAGGAAGCCTGCGACAAGGCCGGGGTGGTGGACTTCGCCGAGCTGCTGCTGAGGGCCTTCGAGCTGTGGAAGAACAACCCGGCGATCCTCGAACAGTACCGGCGGCGCTTCCAGCATGTGCTGGTGGATGAGTTTCAGGACACCAACGCGATCCAGTACGCCTGGCTGCGCCTGCTCACCGGCACCACGGGCATACCGTTTGCGGTCGGTGACGATGATCAATCGATCTATCGCTGGCGTGGTGCGCGCCAGGAACACATGCACCAGTTTCAGCGCGATTTCCCGGCCGCGCGCGTCATCAAGCTTGAGCAGAACTACCGTTCGACAAAAACCATACTCAGCGCGGCCAACGCGATCATCGCCCACAATACGGGCCGGCTCGGCAAGGAGCTCTGGACCGCCGGCGGCGACGGTGCACCGATCCGCCTGTACCGCGCGTACAACGAGCGCGACGAGGCCGAGTTTGTCGTTGGCCGGATCCAGGATCGCGTCCAGCAGGGCAGCGCACGCAGCGAGATCGCCGTGCTGTACCGATCGAATGCGCAGTCACGCAGTTTTGAAGAAATGCTGATGCGGGTCGGGATGCCTTACCGGGTGTACGGCGGCCAGCGCTTCTTCGAGCGCGCGGAAATCAAGGATGCGCTGGCTTATCTGCGCCTGCTCGCCAACCACGATGACGATTCATCCTTCGAGCGGGTGGTGAACGTTCCAACGCGTGGCATTGGCGCCCGCTCCATCGATGCCATCCGTGAATATGCCCGGGCGAACGCGCTCTCCATGTGGCGCGCAGCGCAGATCGTGGCAGCGGCTGACGCCACCGGGCGCGGCGGCAGGGCCATCACGGCGTTTCTGATGCTCATCGACAGCATGGCCAGGGATACCGGCGGTCTGCCGCTGCACGAACAGGTGGATCACGTGATCCGGCACAGCGGCATCATCGGGCACTACAAGAAAGAGCCGCGCGATCGTGCCGAAGGCCGGCTGGAGAACCTCGATGAACTGGTGAGCGCAGCGCGCAGCTTCGATAGCGATGAGCGCACCGGCAGTGAAGCAGCAGAGGAAGGCGAGCCAGAGCTGTCGCCACTGATGGATTTTCTGTCTCACGCCGCACTGGAGTCTGGCGATGCACAGGCGGACAGTGGCGCTGACTGCGTGCAACTGATGACCCTGCATTCGGCCAAGGGCCTGGAGTTTCCGGTGGTCTTTCTGACTGGCCTGGAGGACGGGCTATTTCCCCACCAACGCTCCCTGAACGATGGCGACGGCCTGGAGGAGGAACGCCGGCTTTGCTATGTAGGCACCACCCGGGCAATGAGCGAACTCTATCTGACCCATGCCGAACAGCGGCGCCTGCACGGTATGGACAGTTTTCGTCAGGCCTCGCGGTTCATCAGCGAGATTCCGGCGGAACTGATCGAGGAAGTGCGCCCACGGATGCATGTATCACAGCCGGTTTATCAGCGCGGCAGCATGCCCCCGGCGGATCCGGGTTTTGGCATCCGGCTCGGCCAGCGCGTACGGCACGGGAGCTTTGGCGAGGGCGTCGTACTGGGCTTTGAAGGAGCCGGGGCACACGCCCGTATACAGGTGAACTTCGAGAAGGCGGGAGCCAAGTGGCTGGTGATGTCCTACGCCAACCTGGAAACACTGTGAGCCGGTCCGGGAGGCGGGGAAGTCGGGTAAACTCGCAACCGCGCACAGCACGGCGAATCCACGCATGAAGATCCTCATTCTCGGCGCCGGTCAGGTCGGCTCCACAGCTGCCTACCATCTCGCCCGCGAAGAGGCGAACGAAGTCACTATCGTCGATTCCAATCCAGCCGTCCTGCGGGATCTGCAGGATCGTCTCGATGTCCGTACCGTGCTGGGCCATGCCGCCTCGCCTGGCACGCTGGAGCGGTCGGGCTGCGCAGGCATGGACATGGTCATCGCGCTGACCAGCAGCGATGAAGTCAACATGATTGCCTGTCAGGTCGCCTTTACGCTGTTCGGCACACCGACAAAAATTGCCCGGGTGCGTTCCGCCGAGTACATCAGCAAGCCCGAGCTGTTTGGCGCTGACCGGATACCCGTAGACCTGTGCATCAGTCCTGAGCAGCTGGTCACGCGGCACATCGAACAACTGATCCGGTATCCGGGGGCCTTCCAGGTACTCGACTTTGCTGATGGCAAGGTACGTCTGGTGGGCGCGCGCGCGCACCGCGACGGGCCGCTGGTCGGTCAGGAGATTCGCGCGCTCCGTGACCATATCCCGGGGATAGAAACCCGCATCGCGGCGATCTACCGCGAAGGCGAGGCGATTGTTCCGGATGGCAAAACCCGACTGCTCGAGGGTGATGAGGTGTTCTTCATCGCCGCCCGGCAGGACATCGGGACCGTCATGCGCGAGTTGCGCAAGCTTGAGGATCCGGTCCGCAAGATCATCATTGCCGGGGCCGGCAATATCGGTTTCCGCGCCGCCCAGTCCCTGGAAAAAACCAACCAGGTCAAGATCATCGAGCGCTCAAGGGAGCGCGCCCGCATAGCCTCGGAGGGCCTGGCGAAAGCCATCGTCCTGCAAGGTGATGCGGCGGATGAAAGCCTGTTGCTTGAGGAGAACATCGACAGCACTGACGTATTCGTCTCGCTGACCAATGCCGAAGAGGTGAACATCCTGTCGGCC
>JBIJCV010000246.1:0-3690 GCA_044344525.1 Gammaproteobacteria bacterium
CTGGTGGTCGGCGACAGCCTCAGCGCAGGCTACGGCATGAGCGAGCAGGAATCCTGGGTAGCGCTGCTCCGCGACCGGCTGGCAGCCAGAGGGTACGGTTATGAAGTGGTCAACGCCAGCCTGACCGGCGATACCACCGGCAGCGGACTGCAGCGCCTGCCGCGCACACTGGCGCTCCATCATCCAGCCATCGTGATCATCGAACTGGGCGGCAACGACGGACTGCGCGGCACCCCGATCAAGGTGATGCGCAGCAACCTGGCTGCGATGATCGAGCTGTGCCGTGACGCTGGCGCCGAAGTCATCCTCGCCGGCATGCAGATCCCCACCAACTATGGCAGCAGCTACACGCAGGCGTTCACCGCCGTATACCCCGCACTGGCGGCGCAGTACCGGGTGGAACTGGTCGACTTCTTTCTGGAACGTGTCGCCCTCGACCTGAAGCTGATCCAGGCCGACGGCATACACCCGACGGCAGAAGCGCAGCCACTACTGCTCGACAACGTCTGGCCGGTGCTGGAAAAGAAACTCAGGAAGCTGCCGAAAACCGCTGCGCGATAGTTTGCTGGATGGCTTCGAGTGACCTCAGTGGCAGGCTCGGGAATGGGAAGTTCAAACGCCCTATACGCTGACGAACTGCTGCTCAGCGAATCTCCCTGCTAACCCGGCATTGTGTACCCAGCTCATCGCACGGTGCCGCTCGGGCGACGTACCCCGATCTGTCGGCATGACCTTCCCTGCGTGACTTCAATGTGTTCTCTAGCTGCTTCAGGATGTTTCGTCATCCGGCTCCACCGGGCCGGGATCAGGTTCGACGCCGATGCCATAGGTGGCAACGAAACTCGGCCAGTCCACATGCTCAACCAGGTCGATGTCCTCGAAGACGCTGACCTTCGCTTTCGCACGCTCGAACAGAGCGATGCTCGCAGCGGGATAGTTGTTGCGCGACGGATAAAGCACCCCGTCGAACAGCGGCAGGTCGTCATCTCCGAGCATCGCATGCACCTGAGCGGAAACCTGCTGTGTATGCGTGTAATTCCGGCTGGCCAACTGCTGCAGATTCAAGCCGAAACAGGCCGCCATGACGCCCGATGCCGTGAGATCGGCCAGGCGCAGGTCGTGCAAGACGCCCACAGCGCGCACCATCCGACTCTGGACTTCTTTCAGGGCGATCGAGCGCTTCGTGTCTACGAGCCACTGGTGCTTGTGAAACACCGACTCCATCAGCGCCGTGGGAAGGTCACGGCCCAGGTAAAGCACGCCGTATATTCGCGCCGGGTCGTCATAGCGATTTGTGCCGTCGCGGCCGTAGTACAGCCGCTCGCCCCGATAGACGGCGCGGCTCACATGCTGGAGCAGTTCACCCGCATTCATCAGGAACGACGGCAACTCGCTACTCACGCCAACCTTTCCTTAATTTACGTGTACGCCCAGCACGTTGAGCACGGCCCCCGCCACTTCGTCGATCGAACCAGGTGTCACCACATCCACCGGCGAACGCCCGCCCAAGCCTTCGAGCGGTTCCGACAGCGCGCGGCAAATCGTCCAGTTGTCGATGCCCTCGACCTCCTGGAGCACGGTCTGCGTCAACCGCTGCTTCACCGGGTCGAGCTGCCAATCGGGCAGCTTCTGGCCGCGCGGCCCCACGTTCAACGCCAGCAGCCGACGGGCAACGATGTCTTTGTAGATCTGCTGACGCGACTTGTCCGCCAACTTGGCGAACTGGGGGATCGGCAGGTTCTGCGGCTGGTTGAAGGCCTCCAGCAACAGGGTACGGCCACGCTGGATATCGGTTTTGTCAGGCGCCCAGCGCGTGTCGGCGCGCAGCGCGGCCGCCTTGCGTGCCAAGGGCTGCTCCACCGTCTCCACTTCCAAGGCGGCCGGAAGCTCCACCGCTTCTACACGCTCGTGAACGAACGCCTGCAGCTCCGCCGCGAAAGCCGTGGCATCCCGGATTTCGACGGTATCCGCAAAACGGCGTACATCCTCCACCGTGACGCGCGGTAGACGGTCGGATATGAATTCGAGGGTCTTGGGCATGGCCATCTCCCACAGGCAGGTTCGAGACAGGGCCCAATCTAGTCTCCTTTGTCTCGATTGTCAACTTTGTTACCTTTCTCCCTTGGCAGAGATCGCTGCCACCCGGGTGGACGCTGGCATCCGCGCAGCATAGGTCACGTTGTTGATTTGCATCGAAAACTCAAAAAGCTGCCGAAAACCGCTGCGCGATAGTTTGCTGGATGGCTTCGGCGGCAGCGCGGGGATCCTTTGCATCGCGGATCGGGCGGCCAACCACGATGTAATTGGCACCGTCGGCAAACGCCTGTTCGACAGTCACCACGCGCTTCTGGTCGTCAGTCGGCCGGTTCTCGACCGGCCGGATGCCCGGCGTCACCACCAGCAGGCGATTGTCGATCGCCCGGCGCATGGCGGGCAACTCGAGCCCGGATGCCACCACACCATCACAGCCGGCTTCCAGCGCACGCCGCGCCCGTGAGAGCACCAGCGCTTCTACATCGCACTTGAAGCCGAGGTCATCGAGATCACCACGATCAAGGCTGGTCAGTACCGTCACCGCAAGGATCTTCAGCTCACCTTTGGCGGCGGCTGCCGCTTCCATGATGCCCTGATTGCCGTGCACGGTGGCAAAGGTGATGCCGCGCTTCGCCAGCAGCGAAACTGCCCGACCGACAGTGGCCGGCACATCGAAGAACTTGAGATCGGCAAAGACTTTCTTGTTCCGCTGCAGCAGCCACTCCACCAGTTCGAAGTAACCGCCAGCCGCCATCAGTTCGAGGCCAACTTTGTAAAAGGTCACGGAGTCGCCGAGCTGCTCCACCAGCTGCCGGGCTGCGGTGGCATCGGGCACGTCGAGGGCAAAGATGAGGCGGTCACGGGGGCTGATCGATGCGGCGGTCATTGCGGCGTCCGGATGCTGGTGAGGGTGATGATTCTACCGGGTGAGGCCGGAACTGGGCAGCCAATCACGACCGGGCGCGAGTCACGCCAAGTGGTCAATACTGGGCGCCTGTTGACATCGTCATGCAAATGCTCGATACCGTCTCGGCCTAGGCCAGCCGCTAAAGGAACCACCCGTGAACGCCAGCACCGAACAGCTGCTCGAGAAGTTCCAGGCCCTGCCACCCGAGCGGCGCGCCGAAGTGGAGAACTTCGTGGATTTCCTCGCCGGCAAAGCCCGCAAGCAAGCCGCCTTCGATCGGCTGCTTTCCATCGCCGATAAGCTCGCTGCCACCGGCGTCGAGCCCATGACCGCCGAAGAGATCAACGCCGAGATCAAGGCCGCGCGCGCCGAGCGCCGTGCACGCGCTGCCCGTGCGGATCGTCCTTGATACCAACCTGGTGTTCTCCGCGCTGCTCTGGCGCGGAGCCACGCACCAGCTGCTGAACGCGCTACGTGATCATCCCACCGCACAACTGTGCAGCAGCCCCGCGCTGCTGGAAGAGCTCTCCGACATCCTTACCCGGCCAACCGCCACGAAGCAGTTGGCGCTCATCGGCAAAACCCCTCGCGATGTGCTCGCCGATTACCTCACCATCATTGAGCTCGTCGAACCGCAACCATTACCCGCGCCGGTCTGCCGAGATCCGGACGATGACCAGGTGCTCGCCTGTGCGCTCGCCGCCGACGCCACGCTCATCATCTCCGGCGACGGAGATCTGCTGAACCTG
>JBIJCV010000247.1:0-3687 GCA_044344525.1 Gammaproteobacteria bacterium
GCTCGAGTGCGGCGTCCTTCTCCACGTACTTGCGGTATTCATCCAGGGTGGTCGCGCCCACGCAATGCAGTTCGCCGCGGGCGAGCGCCGGCTTCAGCATGTTGCCGGCATCCATCGAGCCTTCGGCCTTGCCGGCACCGACCATGGTGTGCAGCTCGTCGATGAACAGGATCACCTGGCCTTCCTGTTTGGACAGATCCTTGAGCACCGCCTTCAGCCGTTCCTCGAAATCGCCCCGATATTTGGCACCGGCGATCAGCGCGCCCATATCCAGCGCCAGAATGCGTTTGCTCTTCAGGCTCTCGGGCACTTCGCCGTTGATGATGCGCTGGGCGAGGCCTTCAACGATGGCGGTCTTGCCCACGCCGGGCGCACCGATCAGCACGGGATTGTTCTTGGTGCGCCGCTGCAGGACCTGGATGGTGCGGCGGATCTCGTCGTCGCGACCGATGACCGGATCGAGCTTGCCCTGCTCGGCCTGCTCGGTGAGATCGACGGTGTACTTCTCCAGTGCCTGGCGCGTTTCTTCGGCGTTGGGATCATCGACGGTCGCGCCGCCACGCACCTCGTCGATGGCCTTGTCGATCGCACCGCGCACCACGCCGGCATCCTTGAGGATGCGGCCGAGTACGCCCTTGTCTTCACAGGCAGCGAGTGCAAACAACTCGCTGGAGATGAACTGGTCGTTGCGCTTCTGCGCCAGCTTGTCGGTGACATTGAGCAAGCGGCCCAGGTCGTTGGACATGGCGACATCGCCGCCGGCCCCTTCGACTTGCGGCAGCTGGTCCAGCGCTTCGCCGAGCCGCGAACGCAGCAGGTTCAGGTTCGCGCCCGCCTGGCTGAACAGCGGCCGCACGGTGCCGCCACGCTGTTCGAGCAGCGCGAGCATCAGATGCGCTGGTTCGATGAATTGATGATCGCGGCCAACCGCCAGCGACTGCGCATCCTGCAGGGCCGACTGGAACTTGGCGGTCAATTTGTCCATGCGCATGATTTCGCTCCGCTGGCTTGTGTCCCGGATTGCCGGGTACTACAGAAAGATGGGGCCGCAAGGCGGGAATTCAACCGGACCGGCATCAGGCCAGCCAGATCAGGCTGGCCTGGCGGCCGGTTCTGGCCTCCCGCCGGTGCGAAAAGAAGTGCTGCGGATCGCTGTACGTGCAGCAGTGACCACCCCAGACCGCCGTCACACCGACGTGCGCCAGGCGGGCACGGGCCGCTGCGTACAGATCGAGCCACCAGTGTCCCGGCCGGCCGTTGCGGAAAACCGCTTCGGCCTCCGGGTCGGCAGCGAGGAATGCGTTTCTGACCTCGACACCCACTTCATAGGCCTGCGGGCCGATCGCCGGACCCAGCCAGGCGAGCAGATCGCCGGCTGCTGCCCCGGATGCAACGAGCGCAGCGACGCTGGCCTCGAGCACACCTGCTGCGAGCCCGCGCCAGCCCGCATGCACGGCTGCCACGCGCGTACCGGCCCGATCACAGAGCAGTACGGGCAGACAGTCGGCGGTGAGCACCGCGCACACCCGTCCGGGCGAGTCTGTGTATGCGGCATCGGCAGTCGGCTGCGCACCGGCCGTCGCGGCGTTCACCACCGCGATGCCGTGCACCTGATGCAGCCACAAAGGCTCGCCGGGCAGCTGGAGTTCGGTGCGCAGCCGCGCGCGGTTGCTGAGCACCGGCGCGCGCCCGTCAGCCACATGGTCGCCGAGATTGAGTGAGGCGTATGCGCCCCGGCTGCAGCCGCCGGTGCGCGTGGTGGCCACCGCATGCACGGCTGCCGGCGCCGGCCAGTCGGGCCGGATCAGGTCGAGGGATGACCGGGCCACGGCAGCCCCTCCAGCCGGTCGACCGCGGCATCGTCGTCAGCCAGCGCCGCCAGCAGCAGGCGAAAATCCGCCGGCAAGGGCGCCTGCAGATCGATCACTGCGCCACTGACGGGATGCACGAAAGACAGCCGCCGCGCGTGCAGTGCCTGGCGGCGGAAGCCGCGCAAGGTATCGATCAGGCGCGGCGTGGCACCAGCCGGAATGATCAGGCGACCGCCGTAGGCCTGATCGCCGACCAGCGGGTGACGCACATGTGCCATGTGCACGCGGATCTGGTGCGTGCGGCCGGTTTCCAGCCGCACGGCGATATAGGTGTGATGGGCAAAGCGCGCCAGTACCCGGTAGTGCGTCAGCGCCGCGCGACCGCCCTGCTCCACCGCCATCTTGGTGCGCTGGGTGCGGTGCCTGCTGATAGGTTCATCCACCATGCCGCCGCCGGTCATCGTGCCCACACAGATGGCGCGATACTCGCGCGTGATCTGCCGTGCCTCCAGATCACGCACCAGATGCGTGTGCGCAGGAATGGTCTTGGCGATCAGCAACAGGCCGCTGGTGTCCTTGTCGAGGCGATGCAGGATCCCGCTGCGCGGCAGTTCAGCCAGGGCCGGCCGCAAGGCCAGCAAGCCGTTCTGCAGGGTGCCGGCCGGATTGCCCGCGCCCGGATGCACGACCAGTCCGGCCGGCTTGTCGATCACCAGCACATCGCGGTCTTCGTACACGACGGTGAGCGCCATCGCTTCCGGCTGTGCGCTGTCCGCCGGTGCCGGTGCGGCGATTTCGATCACCACCCACTGGCCGGCCAGCACCCGGGTACGCGGCTCGGGAACGGCATCATCGAGCCGCACCTGGCCATCGAGAATCCACTGCTTGATGCGGCTGCGCGAATAATCGGGCAGCAGACCGGCCAGCACCTGATCGAGCCGGTGGCCGTCCTGCCCGGCGGGTATCTGCAATCGATGCTGCGCAAGCTCCATGGCGCGCTAGGCTATACTCTCGGCCCGCCCGGCGACAGCACGGAAGCAGAAATTCAGCCTATGTCCCTGTTCAGTTCCAGCAGGCCATCGATTCCGCGCATCGCGATGACGATCGTGCTGGCCACACTGCTCACCACCAGCCTGAGCGGCTGCTTCTTCCGCAAGGATAAAGAAGATAAATCAGGCGTGGAGCAGCTCTACGAGCGAGCGCACAAGTCGATGGGCTCGGGCAACTTCAAGAACGCGATCCAGTATTACGAGGGGCTGGAAGCCCGGTTCCCGTTCAGCAACCAGAGCAAGCAGGCGCAGCTCGACCTGATCTACTGCTACTACAACGACCGCCAGATCGAGGCGACCGTCGATGCGGCAACCACCTTCGAGCGCGAAAACCCCACCCATCCGCGCGTGGACTACGCACTGTACATGCGCGGCCTGGCCTGGTTCTCCGGTGAGAGCAGCTGGTATCACCGCTGGTTCAATGCTGACCTGGCAAAACGCCCGCCGAAGAACCTGCAGGAATCCTTCTCGGCTTTCGCACAGCTCATCCAGCGCTTTCCGAACAGTGCGTACTCGGCCGACGCCCGCCAGCGCATGGTCTTTCTGCGCAACCGGCTGGCCGACTACGAACTGCACGTGGCGCGCTACTACATGAGTCGTGGCGCATGGCTGGCAGCCGCCAGCCGTGCACGCTTCATCGTCGAGCACTATGACGGTGCGCCGGCCGTGGCTGAATCACTGAAGATCATGCTGGATGCCTACCGGGAACTCGGTATGCGCGATCAGGCTGACGACGTGCGGCTGGTGCTCGCCAGCAACTACCCGGACACGCTCCGGCAGGTCGTCACGGAAGAACAGCGTCCCTGGTACAAGTTCTGGCCGTAGGA
>JBIJCV010000249.1:0-3672 GCA_044344525.1 Gammaproteobacteria bacterium
CGGTATGGTCATTCCGCAGATGGCTCAGCTCCGCAAGGAAGGTGAGTCCGGGCGGCGCAAACTGACGCAGTACACGCGATTCGGCACGGTCGGACTCGCGCTTGTCCAGTCAGTTGGTGCCGCTGTTGCCCTGCAGAACCAGTCGGTGGTGATCAATCCGGGTCCCAATTTCGTCTTCACGGCTGCGGTTACGCTGGTTACCGGCACGATGTTTCTCATGTGGCTCGGTGAGCAGATTACCGAGCGCGGCCTGGGTAACGGTATTTCGATGGTCATTCTGGCCAGCATCATCTCCGGTTTGCCGGCTGCCATCGGTGGCACGCTGGAGCTGGTGAATACCGGTGAGATGAACCCGGCTATCGCGCTCGTCCTGGTCTTGCTGGTAGTGGCGGTGACCGCCTTCGTGGTGTTCATGGAGCGCGGCCAGCGCCGGATTACCGTCAACTACGCACGTCGCCAGCAGGGTCGAAAGGTCTACGCTGGCCAGACCAGCCACTTGCCCTTCAAGATCAACATGTCTGGCGTGATCCCGCCGATCTTTGCCTCGAGTATCATCCTTTTTCCGGCCACGATTGCCGGCTGGTTCGGCACTACCCAGGGCTTTGGCTGGCTGCAGACACTGTCTGCGGAACTCTCGCCCGGCCAGCCGATCTATATCATGCTGTATGCCGGCATGATCATGTTTTTCTGCTTCTTCTATACGGCGCTGGTCTTCAACTCTCGTGAAACGGCTGACAACCTGAAGAAGAGCGGCGCATTCATTCCAGGTATCCGGCCGGGACAGCAGACCTCCGAGTACATCGACAAGGTGCTCACGCGGTTGACCTTCTGGGGCGCCCTCTATGTGGTGGCCGTCTGCATGCTGCCGGAGTTCATGATTCTCTACTGGCGGGTGCCGTTCTATTTCGGCGGAACCTCGCTGATGATCATCGTGGTAGTCACGATGGACTTCATGGCGCAACTTCAGGCGCACACGATGTCTCATCAATACGACAGCATGCTGAAGAAGGCCAATTTCAGCGGCATTGGACGGGCTGGTCAGATCCGTTAAGAAACTGACCACAGGAGCAAATATATGAAAGTCCGGGCATCAGTGAAGAAGATCTGCAGAAACTGCAAGATCGTTCGGCGCAATCGCGTGGTACGGGTGATCTGCAGCGATCCCCGTCACAAGCAGCGTCAGGGTTAATGGCTCCGGTTACTGGAGAACAGGCGTAATGGCACGTATAGCTGGCATCAACATTCCCCCCAACAAGCATGTGGGGATTGCGTTAACGCATATTTTCGGCGTTGGGCGGCAGCGTGCCCTCGATGTCTGTGAAGCATCGGGTATTGCACCTGACGTCAAGGTCAAGGATCTGACCGAGCCGGAAGTTGAACGGATCCGTGGCGAGATCGCACGGTTCCCGGTCGAGGGCGATCTGCGCCGGGAAGTGTCCATGAGCATCAAGCGCCTCATGGATCTCGGTTGCTACCGGGGCATCCGTCATCGCAAGGGTCTGCCGATGCGAGGGCAGCGCACGCGCACCAACGCCAGGACCCGTAAAGGTCCGCGCCGCGCAATCAGGAAGTAGAGATTTATGGCACAAGAACCCGAAACACCAGATACCCCGGAAACGGCCGCTGCTGCGGCCGCCACCAAGGCGCGGAAGAAGGGCAAACGGCATGTCGTCGATGGCATCGCCCATATCCATTCCACGTTCAACAATACGATCGTGACGATCACCGACCGCCAGGGCAATACGCTGAGCTGGGCAACGGCGGGCAGTTGCGGTTTCAAGGGCTCACGCAAGAGCACGCCGTTTGCAGCCCAGGTTGCTGCCGAGCGTGCTGGTCAGGCGGCCCTCGAATACGGCGTCAAGGCGCTGGAAATTCTGGTCAGCGGTCCGGGTCCGGGACGCGAGTCAGCGGTACGGTCGCTCAATGGTGTGGGTTTCCGTATCGGCAATATTGAAGACATCACGCCCATTCCGCACAACGGCTGTCGTCCGCCGAAGAAGCGGCGCGTTTAAAGGTAAGAGTAATGGCCAGATATCGTGGACCAACCTGCAAGCTTGCCCGTCGGGAAGGTACAGACCTTTTCCTGAAGAGCGGCATCAAACCACTTGAGACCAAGTGCAAGCTGGAGACGCCTCCGGGAACCAAGCAGCAGGCAACCAAGAAAGCCCGCCTGTCAGGTTACGGCCTGCAGTTGCGTGAAAAACAGAAACTGCGGCGCATGTACGGGGTGCTGGAACGTCAGTTCCGCATTACCTATCAGAAGGCGTCGCAGATGAAGGGCTCCACGGGTGAAAACCTCCTGAAGCTCCTCGAAGGGCGCCTCGACAATGTCGTCTACCGGATGGGCTTTGGGGCAACGCGTGCGGAAGCCCGTCAGCTGGTGAGTCATTGCGCGATCCTGGTCAACAAGCAGGTCGTCAATATTCCGTCCTATCAGGTTTCGGCTGGCGATACCGTTGAGGTGCGCGAGAAATCCAGGCAGCAGCCGCGGATCAAGAACGCAATTGCCATGGCCAGCCAGGTCGGTTTCCCGGAATGGGTGCTGGTCGATGACAAGAGCATGACCGGAACGCTGAAGTCGCTGCCGGCCCGCGAAGACATACTGCCCGACGTGAACGAAAACCTCGTCGTCGAGCTGTACTCCAAGTAATCAAGCCTATCAATCAAGAGTGGGTTCGCATATGCAACCATCGATCAGTGAGTTTCTGAAGCCGCGCAATGTTCGCGTGCAGGCCGAAGCCGGCAATCGCGCCCGTATCGTGATTGAACCCCTTGAGCGGGGCTTCGGCCATACGCTGGGCAATGCCCTGCGTCGAGTTCTGCTGTCCAGCATGCCCGGCGCCGCGATCGTCGAGGCGGAAATCGAAGGCGTTCTCCACGAGTACACCAGCATCGAAGGTGTGCAGGAAGACGTGGTTGAAATCCTGCTCAACCTCAAAGGTGTCGCATTGCGCATGCATGCCCGCGACAGGGTTGAGCTGACTCTGCACCGCAAGGGCCCCGGCCCGGTAACAGCTGCCGACATCACGACGGATCACGATGTGGAAGTCGTCAATCCTCGCCATGTGATTGCCAACCTGACCAATGCCGGCGAACTGAAGATTCTGCTGACTGTAGAGCGTGGCCGTGGCTACCGGGCCGCTACGCAGCAGCTCGACGCCGAAGGACAGACCACCGCCACCATCGGCCGTCTGCGCCTCGATGCCTCGTTCAGCCCGGTGCGCAAGGTTACCTATACGGTTGAAGCGGCACGCGTCGAGCAGCGCACGGACCTCGACAAGCTGGTGCTCGACGTCGAGACCAATGGCACCATCAATCCGGAAGATGCGATCCGCCGCGCGGGCACGATCCTGAAGGATCAGCTCGACGTGTTCCTCGAACTGCGTGGTCAGGACGAAGCCGCTGCTTCGACCACCGAATCGCAGATCGAGCCGATACTGCTGCGTCCGGTTGATGAACTGGAGCTCACGGTACGCTCGGCAAACTGCCTCAAGGCGGAGAACATCAACTACATCGGTGACCTGGTTCAGCGCACTGAAGTCGAGTTGCTGCGGACTCCGAATCTGGGCAAGAAGTCGCTTACCGAGATCAAGGAAGTCCTCGAGAGCCATGGGTTGTCGCTGGGCATGCGTGTTGAGAGCTGGCCACCGCCGGGCTTGCTGAAGCACGACG
>JBIJCV010000248.1:0-3672 GCA_044344525.1 Gammaproteobacteria bacterium
ACGTGCCTGCGGCCGGGCCGGATAGCTGTCTAGTTGCTGCTCGCCGGTACTTCCGGGGCAGCCGGTGCAGCGGCGTCCGCGGGGACCGGTGGGCGGGGTTCGCCGAATTCCGGCGCTTCCTGCTTGATCTTCTTCTTGGCTTCGTCCGCGAGGGTTTTCTTCATCTCCTCGAAGGCCTCGTCCGCATTGATGCCGGCCTGCTTCTTCAGTTCTTCCACGTGCGTCTGGATTTTCTTGCGCTGGACCATCTCCTGCAGGCGGTCTTTGACCTCGGCCAGCGTGGGCAGGGTCGGTTTGCGCGTGTCTTGCAGCAGGATCACATGCCAGCCGAACTGGCTCTGCACGGGTACGGTCGTGTACTTGCCCTTTTCCAGGGCAGCGACCGCATCGGCGAACGGCTTGACCATGGTCTGCAGCGCAAACCAGCCCAGGTCACCGCCATTGCCGGCTGATGGATCCTTGGACTTCTCCTTGGCGAGTTTCGCGAAATCGCCGCCGCCGTTGAGCTGCACGATGATCGCTTCGGCTGTTGCCTTATCCTCGACGAGGATATGCCGCGCCGAATACTCCATCGGTACTGCGGCGACCTGCGTGTCGTATTCCGCGCTGAGATCCGCATCGACGACAGGGTGTTCGTCCAGGTATTTGCGCATTGCGGCCTCGCTGAGCACGTTCATGCGCAACACGCGAAGCTGTGCAGCCACCTCGGCCTTTCGGTCCAGGCCGGCTTTCTCGCCGGAATCAGCCGCAATCTGCATGGTCAAGTACTGGTCGAAGGCCTGGCGCAGTTCATCGGGTGTCAGTTCTGCTTCGGTCTTGCGTGTTGCTGCGGTGACGAAGGCTTCGAAATTTGCCGCTGACTGTTCAGGAGTCAGTGGCTCGACCTCTTTCTTGACACAGGCTGACAACAGCAGCAGTGCGGCAGCAAGCGCAGGGATATACAGACGGTGGTGCATAAGGGCCTCTTTGTCCTGTGGCGATGGTGGAGTTCAGGTTTTGTGTCCGGGCTTGCCGAGTTTGCCTTTCTTGCGCGGCTTTTCGCCCGCATCGGGGGTGTTGCCCGAAAAAGGCGAGCCGTCCGGCCTGATCTGCAGTTGCTGACCGACGACCCATACCGTTTTCAGGTGGCGCAGGATCTCGCGCGGCATGCCTTCAGGCAAGTCGATCAGCGAATGATCGTCGCGGATGTCGACGCGCCCGATGTACTGGTTTTCGAGTCCGGCCTCGTTGGCGATTGCGCCGACGATATTGCCCGGCTTCACGCCATGCTGATGGCCGACGGCCAGGCGGTAACGGATCATGCCCGTCCGGACGGGGGCCTGCGAGCGTGGCGGACGTTCGCCCGGAGGCGCCGAATCAGGCCGTTTGGCCCGCTGTAACGCCGGGTTGGCCGGCCGTTCGGCCCGTTCCGGACGGACTGGCCGCGCTGGCGGTGCCGGCCTGGGTGCGCGTTCGGCACGCACCGGTTCGGGCACCAGCAGCGGCGAATCGCCCTGGGCAATACAGGCCAGGGCGGCAGCGATGTCCCGTGCCGGCGTGCCGTGTTCGAGTTCGTACTGCTCGATGATCTGCCGGTAATTGGCGGCCTGTGTACCGGCGAGGGCGTCGGTGATCTTCTGCTTGAAACGCATGATGCGCTGGTCGTTGACTGCCGCAATGCTCGGCAGGGTCATCGGTTCGATGGGCTGGCGGGTGGCGCGTTCGATCGAGCGCAGCAGGTGTTGTTCGCGATTGCTGACGAACAGGATCGCCTCGCCCTTGCGGCCGGCACGGCCAGTGCGCCCGATGCGGTGGATATAGGCTTCCGTATCGTGGGGAATGTCGAAGTTCACCACGTGACTGATGCGGTCCACGTCGAGGCCGCGGGCCGCGACATCGGTTGCGACCAGGATATCCAGGTCGCCGTTCCTGAGTCGGGTGATGGTGCGTTCGCGCTGGGCCTGCGGCATGTCGCCATTCAGGGCCGCTGCGGCAAAACCGCGCGCTTCAAGCCGCTGCGCCAGTTCGTCGGTGGCAATCTTGGTCCGTGTGAAGATGATCATGCCGTCGAAGGGTTCGACTTCGAGGATGCGCGTGAGCGCATCGAGTTTCTGCATGCCGCTCACCATCCAGTAGCGCTGGCGGGTGTTTGCTGCAGTCGAAGTCTTGTTCTTGATGGTGATCTCGGCAGGGTCTGACAAATGCTTCTTGGCGATGCGCCGGATCTCGGCTGGCATGGTTGCCGAGAACAGGGCGATCTGCCGGCCTGGCGGTGATTTGCTGAGTACGGCCTCCACATCATCGATGAAACCCATGCGCAGCATCTCGTCGCCTTCGTCGAGCACGAGGCAGCTGAGGCCGCTCAGATCCAGCGTGCCGCGATTCAGGTGATCGATCACCCGCCCCGGCGTGCCGACCACCACATGCGCACCACGCCGCAGGCCGCCGAGTTGCGGGCCGTAGGCCTGGCCGCCATAGATCGGCAGCACATGAAATCCGGGCAGATGCCGCGCATAGCGGTGGAATGCTTCAGCGACCTGAATGGCCAGTTCGCGGGTTGGCGTCAGTATCAGCGCCTGGGGGCCGTAGCGCTTGAGGTCCAGCCGGGCGAGGATCGGGATGGCAAAGGCCGCGGTCTTGCCGGTGCCAGTTTGCGCCTGACCGAGCATATCGCGACCTGCGAGCAGGGCCGGAATCGTCGCCGCCTGGATCGGGGATGGCGTTTCATAGCCGACATCAGCCAGCGCGCGCAGCAGGGGTTCGGGCAGCCCGAGTTCAATAAAGCTGTCGGCATGGGTGGGCGGAGTGGGGGGCGAAACGGACATTGATGGCCTCAACAGGGCAGGTTCCCGGTCGGCCGGGGCGCGAATTGTGCCACGGCGGGCGGCGGATTTCCGCTTCAGCTCTTTCGGCTGCGTATCAACACAGGGATACTGAGCGTTGAATCCACACGGGGTCCACGATGTATCTGCTGTTCATGCTGCTGGCCGGGCTCAGTCTGGCTGTGACGATCTGGGCTTTCCGCCAATGGCAGTTGACCCGCTCGGCGATGATCCTGTTCGTACTGCTGCCGCTGGCGGCCCTGCCGGTCGAGTTACTGATCAAGGGTCTTGGGGGTCGGAGCGGCGCCGGTCTATCGACTGCCGGGATCAGTGTCCTGCCGCTGGTATGGGCGCACATCACCCTGCCGCTCTCGCTGTTCGCGCTCGCTACGCTCTGCCGTCGCGTGGGCTTTGCCTGGGCGAAGATCGACTGGGGGCACGGTGCCGTCTGCATTCTGGCCGTCCTCATGCTGGTTTATCAGTTGCCCGGGATATTGAAGATCGGCATGCAGCCCGCAGCAATCAGCACGGTAGCCTGGCTGGTATATGCCATCTATCTGGCCTGTGGCGTGGGACTGTGGCGGGCGCAGCGCTGGCCGTGGCTGCTGGCCGGTATGCTGGCCGGTATCTTGTTGCTGCTCCTGCCAGTTGGCGTCGCGGGTCTGGTTCCCGCCAGTCTCGGCAAGCTGCTGATGTTTTCAGCCATGGCCGTGACGATGGTGCATTTCACACGGCTGTTTCCGGTCGTGCCTGACGTGGCGAGCGAGTAGATTGTCTGGCGGGCCTGGTTCGGGAGTCAGCAGCATGCGCTTGCATATGGTTGGTCTGGTCACGGCGTTCTTGCTGCTGCTGGCCTGTACGGCAGGCGGGC
>JBIJCV010000250.1:0-3667 GCA_044344525.1 Gammaproteobacteria bacterium
CTGCTGAAAGCGGCTACCGGCATGAGCGGTGTCTCGCTGACGCCGATGGCCGGTGCGCAGGGCGAGTTTGCCGGCATCGCCATGATCCGCGCCTATCATCTGGCGCGTGGCGATACCGAACGCACGCAGGTCATCGTTCCGGATGCCGCGCACGGCACCAATCCGGCCACCGCGACCATGTGTGGCTGTGAAGCGATCGAGATCCCGACTGGCCCGGATGGCGATGTGGACCTCGATGCCCTGCGCCAGGTGGTCGGGCCGAAAACAGCTGCGATCATGCTCACCAATCCATCAACGCTGGGTGTGTTCGAGCGGCGTATCAGCGAGATTGCCGGTATCGTTCATGCGGCAGGCGGATTGCTCTATTACGACGGTGCGAATCTGAATGCCATCCTTGGTCGCACGCTGCCGGCAGGCATGGGCTTCGACGTCGTGCATATCAACCTGCACAAAACCTTTTCGACGCCGCACGGTGGCGGCGGACCCGGTGCCGGCATCGTGGCAGTAACCCCGCGCCTCGAACCGTTTTTGCCCATCCCGATCGTCGGCAGGTGCGACGGCGGCTACGTGTGGCTGACCGAAGCTGATCGTCCACAGAGCATTGGCCGGTTATCCGGCTTCATGGGCAATGCCGGCATACTGCTGCGCGCCTATATCTATATGCGTCTGCTGGGCGCGGAGGGCATGCGCCGTGTATCGGGTTATGCCACGCTGAATGCAAACTATCTGTGCGTACGGCTGGCCGCTGCCGGCTTCACGATTGCTTACCCGCAGCGGCGGGCGAGTCACGAGTTCATCATCTCGCTCAAGGATATTGCCCGGGACACTGGCGCTACGGCGATGGACTTCGCCAAGGCCTTGCTCGACCGTGGCTTCCATGCGCCGACCACCTATTTTCCGCTGCTGGTTCCGGAGTGCCTGCTGATTGAGCCCACCGAGACGGAAACCCGGCAGGAGCTGGATGCCTTCGTGCAGGCGCTCAGCGAGATCCGTGATCTGGCTATTCGTGATGTGGGCGAGCTGAAGCGCGCGCCGCTGACCACGCCGGTGCGGCGCCTTGACGATGTACGTGCGGCGCGGCAGCTGGACCTGACCTGGCAGGGCAAGCCCAGAAGCGTCAACTGATTCCACGCGCTGCGTGCGCATCCCGGGGGAGTGAAGATTTGTCAGCCTTGATCTGCGGTTCAATTGCCTACGACAACATCATGGTGTTCCAGGGGCGCTTCAAGGAACACATCCTTCCTGACCAGATTCACATCCTGAACGTTGCTTTTCTGGTTCCGGAGCTGCGCAGGGAGTTCGGTGGCTGTGCCGGCAACATCGCCTACAACCTGAAACTGCTGGGTGATGAGCCGCTGATCATGGCCACGGTGGGCGGCGACTTCGGCAGCTATCGAGCCTGGCTCGAACGTCACGGCATAGACCGCCGCCATATCCGCGAGCTGCCGGATACCCTGTGCGCGCAGGCCTATATCACCACTGATCTCGACGACAACCAGATCACGGCCTTTCATCCTGGTGCGATGAACCACGCGCACCTCAACCAGGTGCCGTCGGGTGCCGGCCTGAAGCTCGGCATGATTTCTCCTGACGGACGTGACGGCATGATCGAACATGCAGAACAGTTCCACGCGGCCGGCATCCCCTTCATCTTTGATCCCGGACAGGGACTGCCCATGTTTGGCGGTGAAGAGTTGCGCCGCTTCATCGAGCTGGCGAACTGGGTAGCCGTCAATGATTACGAGGCCAAGCTGCTCAGCGAACGGACGGGCTGGAGCGAGGCGGAACTGGCGCGCCACGTCGATGCGTTGATCGTGACGCGTGGTGCGCAGGGTTCGACGATCTGGTCAAAGGGCGAGGGCATCACCATACCGGCAGTCAAGCCGACTGCGCTGCTGGACCCGACCGGTTGCGGTGACGCATACCGGGCTGGCCTGCTGTTCGGCCTGTCGCGGGGCCTTGCCTGGGCTGAAACAGGGCGTCTTGCGGCCTTGCTCGGTGCGATCAAGATTGCTCACCGTGGTACACAGAACCATCGCTTCACCCCGACATCACTGGCACAGGAATTTCGTGCGGCGTTCGGGCATGCGCTCAGCATCTAGTGTTCTTGCGCTGATCCTGTGTCTGGCTGCGGCGCCGGCACTGCGGGCGGCCGACGATTCTGCGGCCGGAGCCTGGCGGGACACCATCGAACGGATTTCGCCCGCTGTCGTTTCCATCCAGGTTGATGGCACCCGCGCTTTTGATACGGAGTGGAATGAATCGAGCCAGGCAACCGGTTTCATCGTGGATGCGGAGCGCGGGCTGATACTGACCAATCGCCACGTCGTTACTTCCGGCCCGGTGCGTGCGGTCGCCATCCTGACCAATCAGGAAGAAGTGGAGCTGACCCCGGTGTACCGCGACCCGGTGCATGACTTCGGCTTCTATCGCTACGACCCGAAGACCCTGAAGTACATTCAGCCCCGTGCGCTGCAACTCAAACCGGCAGGCGCACAAATCGGCCGTGAGATCCGCGTGGTCGGCAACGATGGCGGTGAGCAGCTGTCGATCCTGTCCGGGACGATTGCCAGGCTGCGCCGTGCAGCGCCGGACTATGGCCGGGGCAAGTACAACGACTTCAATACTTTTTATCTGCAGGCTTCGTCCAGTACCTCGGGCGGTTCCTCGGGCTCGCCGGTGATCGACATCAACGGTGATGTGGTGGCGCTGAATGCCGGAGCCAGCAACGAGACCGCATCGAGTTTCTTTCTGCCGCTCGATCGTGTGCAGCGGGCGCTGACGCTGCTGCGCACGAATCAGCCGGTTGTGCGCGGTACGCTCGGGGCGATCTTCAGCTATACCGCCTTTGATGAGCTGCGTCGTCTGGGTCTGCGTGAAGCCAGCGAAACGGCGGTACGCCGACGTTTCCCCGACGGCATCGGCATGCTGGTGGTCAGTGAGGTATTGCCGGGCACTGCCGCTGCCGGCAGCCTGCAGGTCGGCGATATTCTCGTGCAGGTGAATGGCGACTACGTGTCGGAGTTCGTGCCGCTTGATGCGGCACTGGATGCGCGCGTGAGCCAGTCGGTCGATCTGGTCGTCGAGCGTGGCGGTCAGGTCATGAGTCTGAGCGTGGCGGTGCAGGATCTGCACAAGTTCAATCCGGACGAGTACCTGCAGTTCGGCGACGCAGTCGTCAACAACCTGTCCTATCAGCAGGCACGCCACTTCAACCGTGCTGCCGAAGGCGTGTATGTGGCGAACCCCGGTTTCACGCTGGCAGCAGCCGGCATCCCCCGCGGTGCATTGATCGTCGGTGCCGGCACCGAAGTGATCAATACCATCGACGATCTCGAGAAGGTGCTGGCCGGTCTGGCCGATCAGCAGCGGGTTGCGCTGCGCTTCATCACCGTCGATGAGCCGGGCTCCAGCCGGCTGCAGGTTGTGCGCATGGACCGGCGCTGGTTTCCGGCCGTGCGCTGCCGTCGTGACGATGTGCGCGGCGAGTGGCCGTGCCGCGAGCTGCTGGCCGGACCGCCAGCCCCGCCGCCCGAAGGCGGTTCGGCGAGCCTGGTCCCGCAACGCGATGCAAGGCTGCGCCGTATTGCCCCCTCGCTGGTGCTGGTCAACTTCGATATGCCGTATGTGGTTTCCGGTGTGTCCGAGCAGCATTACTACGGTACCG
>JBIJCV010000252.1:0-3609 GCA_044344525.1 Gammaproteobacteria bacterium
ACTGCAGGTCAGAGTCGCTGAACGACTGCACGCACAGCACGGGGCCGAAGATTTCCTCACGCGCGATGCTCATGTCCATTGTGGTCTTGCTGAACAGGGTGGGTTTCATGAAGTAGCCACGACCAGGCAGCACATCGCCGCCACAGACCAGTTCGGCGCCGGATTTGCGGCCCGCGTTGACATAGCCCATCACCCGGTCGCGCTGCTCGGCTGAGATCAGCGGGCCTAGATCGCTGTCGGGGCTGAGCCCGGAACCAAGCCGGAACTGGCCGGCCATCTGTGCAACCCGTTCCACCACCGTATCGAAAATGTCGCTGTGCACGAACAGTCGCGTACCCGCCATGCAGTTCTGGCCGTTGAGGAAAAATGCACCGCGCGTAACACCCGGAATCACCTTTTCAAGGTCGGCATCCGGAAAGACCACCATCGGCGATTTACCGCCCAGTTCAAGCGTGACGCGCTTCAGGTTACCGACCGATGCGGCAATGATTTTCTTGCCAACTTCTGTCGATCCGGTGAAGGCAATCTTGTCGACATCGGGGTGTGCAGCCAGCGCTGCCCCCGCCGTTTCACCATAGCCGGTAACGATGTTGATGACGCCGTCCGGAAAGCCGACGCGCTTGATGAGATCGCCGAGCAGCAGGGCAGACAACGGGGTCAGTTCTGCGGGCTTGAGTACCACGGTGCAGCCAGCCGCGAGTGCCGGGCCAAGCTTCAGCGTCGCCATGATCAGCGGCGCATTCCACGGAATGATGGCGCCGACCACGCCGATGGGTTCGCGGCGGGTGTAAGTCAGTGATTCGCCATTCCGCACGCCCTGCGGCGAGACCGGAATCGTTTCGCCGCTGAGTTTGGTGGCCCAGCCGGCGTAGTAGCGCAGGAAGTCACAGCCGAACGAGGCAATGGAGTAGTGGGCAACCATGCGCGGCATGCCGTTGTCGAGGGTTTCGATTTCGCTGGCCAGACCGATGTTTGCTTCCAGTTCGTCCGCCAGCTTCAGAATCAGCCGGGTACGCTCGTAGGAGGTCAGCTTCGACCATTCGCCGCGCAATGCCTTGCGCGCAGCGGCTACCGCGCGGTCTATGTCTTCCTTGCCACCCGCTGCCACCGTGGCCAGCCGCTGCTCGGTGGCCGGATCGTGAATTTCAGTGGTTTCCCCGCTGGCTGCAGGGACCCATTCACCGCCGATCAGCAAACGGTGATCGCGGGCGAGAAAGGTCCGGGCCTCGCTGGAAGGTGCTATGTTTTGTGCAGCAGCGTTCATCAGTACTCTCCGATCGGAATCCGGCCAGCATAATTGCCGGACACCAGTGGAGGCAAGGCGCTGGCTGATCGCGGATGCAACAGCGGAGGTGGCGTATCAGGCGCGGTATTTTTGGCAGCCAGATCCGTTGGCGGATTGCAGGTCTGCTGTGTGTCATAACCACGATCAACTATCTGGACCGGCAGGCCTTTGCGGTAGCCGCACCGGCTCTGGTGGCCGAGTTCGGCATCGACAACACCGGCTTCGGCACGATCACCGCTGCTTTCCTGTTCTGCTATGGCATCGGGCACCTGATTGCCGGCCCGTTCATCGACCGTGTGGGCACGCGCGCTGCTTTCAGGCTGGCCGTGATTGCCTGGAGCATTGCCGGCCTGCTGCATGCATTCGGCCGGGGCTTTCTCAGTTTCATGTTCTGTCGCTCGCTGCTGGGCCTGACCGAGGCGGCAAATTTTCCAGCTTCAGTCAAAGCCATTGCAGAGTGGTTTCCGCGCCGTGACCGCTCTATGGCGGTGGGTATTCTCACCGTGGGACCTGGACTCGGTGCCCTGCTGGCTCCGCCGCTGCTGGGTGGGTTGATTCTGCTTGCCGGTTGGCGTGCTGCATTCATCGTGCCGGCGCTGGCAGGTTTTGTCTGGCTCTGGTTCTGGTCCCGCTACTACCGGTCTCCCGATACCCATCCGGATATCAGTGATGGCGAGCGCAACCTGATTCTGGAGGGTAGATCAGCCCAGCCTGAGGTAGCAGAAACAACTGATGTTTGGTCCGGAATACTGCCCTTGCTGCGACGACGGCAAGTCTGGGGGCTGTTGCTCAGCCGGATCAGCAACGATGGCGCCTTTTATTTTTTCGTCAGCTTCCTGCCGCTCTATCTGGTTCAGGTGCAGGGTTTCGACCTGCGCCAGATTGCGGCCTTCGCCTGGGTGCCGTTTCTGGCCGCTGATGTCGGTGCTCTGGTCGGGGGCTGGTGCGGTCGCTATCTCATGCTGCGCGGCTGGTCGCTGGATGCGGCCCGCAAGAGCCTGATCTGGGCCGGCGCATTGCTCGTGGTTTTCAGTCTCCCGGCGGCAACCAGCAAATCGCCGGCAGTTGCGCTGGCGCTGATTGCGCTGGCCATGTTTGCCATTCAGGCCAAGGCCTCGAGCCTGTTTGCGCTGCCTGCGGATCTGTTTCCGTCGCTGCGGGTCGGTACCGTGTGGGGGTTGTTCGGTGCTGCCGGCAGCTTTGGTGCTGCGCTGTTCAGCTTTGCAGCCGGCTGGATTTCCCAGCACTACGCCTATGCGCCTGTGTTTCTGGCCGTTGTGGTCACCCAGCTACTGTCAGCCGTATTTATCAGTTGGCTGATACCGCGGGTCGAGGTAATCGAGCAGTCAGTAGTTTCCACGAATGCATCCTAAATCGTGCGAACCTGAGTATCATTGCGCACCGTCAAGGGCCGCAGTAGCGGGTTCCCCGCGACATTCATTGCTGCTGAGACTTGTTCCAGGCTCTTGCCGAGGTTGCCATGCCGCTGACAATTGGGGTTCCACGCGAATTATTTGCGGGCGAGAAACGTGTCGCCAGCGTTCCGGAAGTCGTCGAAAAACTGATCAAGCTCGGTTTTGCCGTTAGCGTCGAAACCGGTGCCGGCGCAGCCGCAAATTTCGACGATGAGGCCTATCGTCTGGCCGGTGCGCAGATTGCGGACAGTGCGACAACGCTGTGGGCATCGTCCGACATGGTTTTCAAGGTCCGTGCGCCACTCGCTGAAGAGATCAGCCTGATCCGGGCGGGTACCACGCTGATCAGTTTCATCTGGCCGGCACAGAACCCTGATCTCATGCAGCAGCTCGCTGCCCGCAAGATCACGGTGCTGGCGATGGATTCGCTGCCGCGAACGCTCTCGCGGGCACAGAAGATGGACTCACTCACCGCCATGGCGAGCATCAGCGGCTACCGTGCGGTGATCGAAGCGGCGAATGCCTTCGGCCGTTTCTTCAATGGCCAGGTGACCGCCGCCGGCAAGATCCCGCCGGCCAAGGTGTTCATCGCTGGCGCAGGTGTGGCAGGTCTCGCGGCGATCGGCACGGCAGCCAACCTCGGCGCCATCGTGCGTGCGAACGACACCCGGGCCGAAGTGGCCGACCAGGTGGTGTCGCTGGGCGGTGAATTCGTCAAGGTCGATTACGAGGAAGAAGGCGCGGGCGGCGGCGGCTACGCCAAGGTCATGAGCGAAGGCTTCCAGCAGGCGCAGCGCGAGATGTATGCGCGCCAGGCGAAGGATGTCGACATCATCATCACCACTGCACTGATCCCTGGCAAACCGGCACCCCGGCTGATCACCGCCGAGATGGTGCGAAGCATGAAGC